>NZ_JBFRDO010000006.1:0-222485 GCF_052113825.1 Paenarthrobacter sp. TAF1 | reverse complement strand
TCACAAGGCGGCACCACAGGAACAAACAACGCCACCCTGCTCTGCTCCCACCACCACCACCTCATCCACAAAGAACACTGGCGCATCACCATCCAAAACGGCGTCCCCTGGTTCATCCCCCCACCCCACATCGACCCCCACCAAACACCACGACGCAACCACCACCACACACCACCCAAAACATAAGCACGGGCGGGAAAACCAGCATGCGGCCCATCACACGACGTGACTATGCCGTGCATTAGACCTGGCTGGGACGTGCCTGCCTCTAGACCCGGCTGGAATTTCATTCTCCTGAGAATCCGGGACTGCGTCGGCCGGCAACACGGAATGATTCATCAATCCCGTGACTTCGGTCAGCTCTTACCGAGTTGCGCGATCTTTCGCTCCAGGGCAGTCCGTTCGGCTGCGTTCGTGCAGCGGTCGAGGGCCAGTTTCAGTGATTCTTTAGCGTCTGCGTAGCACCCAAGCCGTGCCAGCAACTCTCCCTTCACTGTTGGCAGAAGGTGAGATCCTTCCAACTCGCCCCTGGCTGCGAGCGAATCCACGAGCTTCAGGCCGGCAGCCGGCCCTGCGGCCATGGCCACGGCCACCGCGCGATTGAGTTCAACGACAGGCGACCCGGTGAGCCGCCCCAGCGCTTCATACAGGACGACAATGCGTCGCCAATCTGTCTCGTCCGCAGTGCGGGCGATGGCATGGCATTCGGCGATCGATGCCTGCAACCCGTACGTACCAAGACGCCGTCCAGTGCTCACCGCAGTCGCGAGTGCCGCCCTGCCGCGTCGTATCGCTGACTGGTCCCAGCGCCGTCGATCCTGGTCGGCAAGGAGTACCGGGTTCCCGGCCGCGTCGATCCTCGCCGGGAATCGGGCGGCCGTTAGTTCCATCAGCGCGAGTAGCCCGAATACTTCGGGTTCAGGCGCCAGCCGGACAAGCACCCGGGCCAGCCGCTGTGCTTCGCCAGCGAGTTCCGTCCGCATCCACGAGTCCCCCGCAGAAGCGAAGGACCCCTCAGTGAAGATGAGGTAGATGACGTGAAGCACGGATCCAAGCCGTTCGGGGATCTCGTCGCGCTCCGGCACGGCAAACGGTATATGGGCGGCCGCGAGGGTCTTCTTGGCGCGGGTGATGCGGGCCTGGACGGTAGGTAGCGGAACCAGGAACGCCTTGGCGATTTCATCGGACCCCATGCCACCAACCACCCTCAGTGTCAGGGCGATTCGCGCTTCCTTCGAGAGGACCGGGTGGCAGGAGATGAACATCAAGGCCAGGACGTCGTCATCTATCGCATCCGTGGTGAACAGCGCGTCCGCTCCTGCCGCCTCTTCAGTCAGCTCGCGGGCCAACAGCGCGTACTTTTCGTCCTGAGCGGAACGTCGGCGGAAGGTGTCAATGGCCCGGCGTCGTCCGGCAGTCAGCAGCCAGCCCGCAGGTTCCAACGGAATACCCTTGACGGACCACGACACGATCGCTTCTGCGAGGGCTTCCTGGGCAAGGTCCTCGGCCAGCGGGAAATCGCCCGTATAGCGGGCAAGGGCGCCGACGATGCGGGCAGATTCGCTCCGCCACACTGCCTCGACGGCGGCCCTTGCCTCGTTGCTGCTCACGCGCGATGCCGCTTCCAGGGAAAAACCGGTCGGAGTTTCAGAGTTGGCCGGTCTGCTCGCGCCATGCACGTTCCTTTTGAATCCATTCGTTGTCCTGGGGGAACTCGTCGATGCTGGTTACGCGCCGGATTTCGGTTTTGGTGCCTGCTGTCATGGGCGCCCTCTTGGCCCATTCGACGGCTTCCTGTTTGGATGCGACATCAAGGATGTAGAAGCCACCGAAGAGCTCCTTTGTTTCACCGTAAGGACCATCAGTGACTACGGGCGTTTCGCCGGTGAAATCAACCACTACGGTCTCCTTCGGATCCTCCAGACCTTCGGCGGCCAGCAATACTCCCGCCCGGATCAGTTCGTCATTGAATTTACCCATGGCTTCGAGGATGTCGTTGAAGTCGATGTTCTCGAACTTGGCGTAGGAATCGTCGTCTGCCCGCATGATCAACATGTACTTTGCCATTTGGCTCAATCTCCTATGTTGTGGAAGGTCGCCCTTCGACCTTCTCACCCATAGGTCGAACGGTGCGAGGTCAAATCGACAAGGGTTCTAAAAAAACTTCCAGCGGCACGAAAAAAGGATCCCCCGGATAACTCCAGGGGACCCTTTTAGTGCCACAAAAGGGCTTGTCACGGCGTACTAGCGCCCGCCACCTCCGATAACGCCTGCCTCAACGGCCTTGGTTACGGCGTCGGCTTCTGCCTGCGTCAGCTTTCCGTCCGTCACGGCCTTGTCGAGCCGGGTTTTCAGTGCGGCAGCACGCTGGGCCTGCCCCTCAGAACGGATCTCTTCCAACGCCGTGGTGACCTTGGCTTCGTCAACGCCGAGCGCCGAAGCGAGGGACTTCGCCAATGCGGCATCGCGGGCCGAGGGATCCGGCTTAGTGCCCTCTGTTCCCTCGGCAGGCGGGGTGGTGGGCTTGTTCGCTTCGCGGAAGGCCTTCAGCGCGTCGGAGACTTTAGTCTCGTCCACACCCAGCTTGGTTGCCAGTTCGGACGCAATCTTGCCGCCGTCCCGTCCGTGTCCATGCCCGCCGGGCCTTCCACCCTGGTCCGATGGAGTGGTCGCATCAGCGGAAGATGTAGCACTCGGCGTCGGCGTGGTCGCTGCTGTGGCGATGCTGGTCACACCCAATCCGGCACCCAACGCAAGCGCTCCGGCTGCGACCCCCAGGGTTATTCTCTTGGTTTTCGACATATGCCTCTCCTCAATCCCTTGCTACGGGTGTTGTCTGAGGGACGGTCCAATGTGCCGTCCTCTTAACACGATGAGGGGCCAACCCCAGACCATCCTGTCCTGTACCTATGACGAAGCTGTGAATGCATGTTCGTTCGGTTATCGGGCGGTAACGTCAGTGGACCCGGTCCAGCGCATCGAGGAGTCTTTTGACGGAGCCACCCAGGTTCCAGTCGTTGGCCAGCTGCTCCAGCTCCGAGCGGGCAGCGCCCGCTACAGGTGAAAGTTCCGCGCCCGCTTCCTCCAAGGACGGCAGCTGCAGGTCGCGGACAACATTGACGACGGCGGGCGCAACCTTGAGGTAGTCCGCGGCACCTGACAGTTTGGCGCGGACGGAAGCCGACAAACCGCCGTCGGGATCCTCTGCCGCCTCCAGCAGCCCCTTCAGGGTGCCGTGCTCGCCGAGCAAACCAGCTGCGGTCTTTTCGCCGATGCCGGCCACTCCGGGAAGCCCGTCGGAAGCGTCGCCGCGGAGGGTGGCAAAGTCTGCGTACTGCTGCGGCAGAACCTTGTATTTGCCGACAACTACTACCTCGGTGACCAATTCCAGGTTCTTCATCCCGCGGGCTGTGTAGATTACCCGTACACCGCGCTGGTCATCGACGAGTTGGAAGAGGTCGCGATCGCCGGTCACGACGTCAGTGGGGAACGCTGACTGGCTGGCGTAGGTACCCACCACGTCATCAGCCTCATGCTCATCGGCGCCCACCACGGCTATCCCGGCGAGCTCCAGTACTTTGCGGATCATAGGGATCTGCGCTTCGAGCGGATCCGGGACGACCTCGACGTCGGGACCGTTCGGAACGATTTCCGCGACACGGTGGGACTTGTAGCTGGGAATCAGGTCAACACGCCATTGCGGACGCCAGTCGTTGTCCCAACAGGCCACCACGTGTGTGGCCTCGTAGTCCGTAACGAGGCGGGCGATCATGTCCATCAGGCCGCGCACGGCGTTGACCGGAGTTCCGTCCGAACGCCGGATGGAATCAGGCACACCGTAAAACGCGCGGAAGTACAGGGAGGCTGTGTCCAGGAGCATCAGTCGAGGCATACCTGATCCTGACATGCCCCGGGCAAAAACCACAGGAACCCGTCTCCTTCCAGCGCTGTCCGTCAGATGACTTGAAGAGCACTGTGACCCGCATTACGATATAACGAGCGATAATAGAACAGCATGTTCCATTATCGAACACCAAGTCATTCCACCAGCCCACAAAGAAGTGAGGAAAGCCCGTGCAGTTCCACCACCACGGTTATGTATCAGGTGACCCGCGGGTCGAGCCGGCCGCCGGCGTCGGAATCAACCGGCCGTCGGCACTTCCGGATGAAGTCGATGTCCTCATCGTGGGCACCGGTCCCGCCGGGATGTTGACGGCGGCCCAGTTGGCCCAGTTCCCCGGAGTCACTACGCGCATCATCGAACGCCGCCCCGGCAGGCTCGCCATTGGCCAGGCCGACGGCATCCAGGCCCGGAGTGTTGAGACCTTCCAGGCCTTCGGGTTCGCAGAGCGGATCACAGCCGAGGCATACCGCATCACCGAGATGGCCTTTTGGAAGCCGGACCCGGCCGATCACTCGCGCATCGTCAGGGCAGCCAGGGCGGTGGATGATCCCGCCGGGATCAGCGAGTTCCCGCACTTGATCGTCAACCAGGCCCGTGTCCTGGACTATTTTGCGGAGTTCATGGCGAACTCCCCCACGCGCATGGTCCCTGACTTTGGCTACGAGTTCCGCAGCCTGAAGGTCACCGGCGACGGGGACTACCCGGTTGAGGTGACCCTCGGCCACACCGCCGGTGCCGAGGAGGGCCAGGAGCGGGTTATCCGCGCCAAGTACGTAGTTGGTGCCGACGGCGCCCGCAGCAAGGTCCGCGAATCGATTGGCTGCCATCTGGCCGGTGATCAAGCGAACCATGCCTGGGGCGTCATGGACGTCTTGGCGGTCACCGATTTTCCGGACATTCGGACGAAATGCGCTATCCAGTCCGGCAACGGCGGCAGTATCCTGCTGATTCCCCGTGAGGGCGGGCACCTGTTCCGCATGTACGTGGACCTCGGCGAGGTCGCAGCGGATGACCACGGGGCGGTGCGGAAGACCACCATCGAACAGATCATCCAGAAGGCCAACGACATCCTCCACCCGTACACCTTGGATGTCCGCAACGTCGCGTGGCACAGCGTTTACGAGGTCGGCCACCGCCTGACAGACAGGTTCGACGACGTCCTGCCGGAGGAGCGCGGAACGCGTACCCCACGGGTGTTCATAACCGGCGACGCCTGTCACACCCACAGCGCCAAGGCCGGCCAGGGAATGAACGTCTCCATGCAGGACGGCTTCAACATCGGCTGGAAGCTCGGTCACGTCCTTGAAGGCCGCAGCCCCGAAAGCCTGCTGGACACGTATTCCGCGGAGCGCCAGGTGGTCGCGAAGAACCTTATCGACTTCGACAAGCAATGGTCCACCCTCATGGCTAAGAAGCCCGAAGAGTTTGAAGACCCCACGGAGCTGGAGAACTTCTACACCAGCACCGCCGAATTCCCTGCAGGTTTCATGACCCAATACGCGCCCTCCCTGGTCGTATCGGAGCCGCGGCACCAGGAACTCGCAACCGGCTTCCCGGTAGGCAAACGCTTTAAGTCCGCCCCTGTCCAGCGGGTCTGCGATACCAACCCCATGCAGCTGGGCCACCACGCAAAGGCGGACGGCCGCTGGCGGATCTACGTCTTTGCCGATGCCGCCCAAGCAGGCGCCGAAGGCCCGGTTGCCGACTTTGCCGAGTGGATCGCGAACGCGCCGGACTCGCCGCTGGCTGCGACGCCGTCGAACCTTGACCGGGACGCTTGGTTCGATGTCAAAGTGATCTACCAGCAGGACCACACCAACGTGGATATCAACGCGGTCCCCGCGGCATTCAAGCCGACCGTGGGACCGTTCAAACTGACTTACCTCGAAAAAGTGTTCGGCACCGATCCCGCCAACGACATCTTTGAGCTGCGTGGCCTCAGCCGTGACGGCGTCGTGGTCGTCGTCCGCCCGGACCAGTACGTCGCCAACCTCCTGCCGTTGACGGCGACGGCGGAACTCGCGGCGTTCTTCGCTCCGCTCCTTTCTGCGCGGCGCCCCGGGATTGCGAAGGCGGATGCAGGGCTGGTGAGCAACCCGGCCTAGGGTGACGATAAGTGCCAGGGACCCCCGCAGGGTCCCTGGCACTTGTCGTTTAACGCCCGCCCATGCCCTCGGGTGGAACTTTTACATGCCTGTAACGCAAACCACTAGCTGCAAACGAAATTGCAGAGTATGTTAATTGCAATCGAGATTGCCAAGTGATCTGCGTTACAAGGAGTTTGAGTAGTGACAAGCAAGCCAGACGAGTCGGGTACCAGCACTGCGGCGCGGGAGCCTGTGGACCACGCCTGGCTGGGAGACGCGCTTCCCGACGTCGCATTATCCAAGTCCCAGGCACGGGTGGTGGAGGTCATTGCACGCAATCCGCAGTTGTCCTCCTACGCTGACATCGCCGAAATTGCGCAGCGCTCAGACGTCAACAACTCCACAGTTGTACGCACCGCCCAGCGTCTGGGCTACCGGGGCTGGCCTGACCTCCAACGCGAACTTCGCTCCCGGTACCTGGTGATGATCTCCACCGAGGACACCCTCCTCGAGCACGGTGAACACCATAGCCCCCTCCACGACGCACTGAACCACGACATCGAAAACCTGCGGCTCACCCTCGACTCGAACACTTCCGAGGACGTGGAAGCCGCCATCGCCGCCCTGGCCTCGGCAAAGTCCATCACCACCATCGGCATCGGCTCTTTCGCCGGACCGGCAAGTGTCATGGCGCACCTCGGTTCCACCATGGGGTACCCCATCACCTTGGAAAACCGTGGCGGCGTGCACCTCGCTTCCGCAGCCAACAGCCTCGGCCCCGGCGACGTGCTGGTGGTGGTCAATATGTGGCGGTCGGTCCAGCAGATCATCGTCACTGCCGAAGCCGCCAAACAGTCCGGAGCCACCGTCGTCGCCATCAGCGATAGGCGCCGCGGGCGCTTGGCCGCCGCGGCTGACCACCTGCTGATCGTTGCCTCCGAGGGGATCTCCTTCTTTCAGTCCGTGACGGCGGCCAATTCCATGGTCTACGGCCTTTTGGCCGGCATGGAAGCGGCGCACCCCGAACGGAGTCGATCAGCCATCCGGCGCACCCAGCAACTCTGGAAAGACCTGGACATCTACCTGGACTGACCCGCCCTGCGGCCACCACATTCTTCTTCCCCCCACAATCCCCACCTAGGAGCATTCATGAGCAACACCCGCCGCATCGCCGTCGTCGGCCTCGGATCCATGGGAGGTGCGATGGCGTCCACGCTGCACCGCGCAGGCTGGGACGTCACGGGCTTCGACCCCTCGGACGTTGCCCGGAACGCGGCTGCCGCAACCGGAATTTCCACCACGGCAGAACTCCGGGATCTAGCCGGCATCCCATATGCTGTGCTGTCCCTGCCCTCGGCCCACGTTGTCGAGGCAACAGTGCCGGTGCTCCTCTCGGGACCCGGGACCATCGCAATCATTGACACCACTACCTCCGAGCCGGGCACGAGTACGTCCATGGCAGCGCTGGCGGAATCCCACGGCGCATGCTTTGTGGACGCGCCGGTCTCCGGTGGACGCGAAGGCGCAGCCACCGGGACTCTGAGCGCGTTCGTTGGAGCAACGGACACGGCTGCCGCGGCTGCACAGCCCGTCCTCGAAGCCCTCACCGGCGGAAAGTATGCCCGCATCGGCGGGCCTGGGAGCGGAAACGTCGTGAAGCTGTTGAACAACGTCCTGGCCGCCGCCAATCTGGTGTCAGTGGGCGAGGCGCTCGGCGTTGCAAAGGCCTACGGAATCGATCCCGCAGTGGCCGCCGCGAGCATAAGCAATGCCTCCGGGGGCAGCAAGGTCTCCTCCGCGATGTACCCGAACTGGATCCTGTCCGGCACCCACGACTCCGGCTTCTCCCTCGGCCTGATGGCACGGGACGCATCCCTGGCCGTCGACATCGCCCGGCAGGTCGGCGAACAGCCGGAACTCCTGGCTGCCGCGGCCGATCAGTGGCGGGCCGCCCTGGCATCTCTCGGCCCGGCCGCCGACTTCACCGAAATCGCCAGGACCGTAGCTCCCGCTGTTACCCCCGCCGGCGCCCCCGGCACCACGCACATCGCATAGCGCCCCCAGCAACAGAAGGACATTACCTTGAGCATCAGCACAGCCCCCGCGGCTTCCTCCACCGCAACAGCCCGGACCGTCCTGGACTCCGCCTTCCCTTCAGGGCTTGGCGCGTTCGTCGACGGCGAAGTGGTCGCCGGCTCCGGCGCTTCCGTCACCCTGACGTCAGCGGCCACGGGCGAAGCCTTTGCCACCTATGCCGACCCTGGCACCGAGGGCGCCGATGCCATCCTGCAGAGCTCCGTCCGGGGCGCAGCGGCGTGGGGATCGCTGAACGGCTTCGAACGCGCCGCCATCCTTCGCAACGTCAGCAGGATGGTCGAAGCACACACCGAAGAACTGGCGATCCTCGAATCGGCCACCACGGGAAAGCCCATCCGCGACGCCCGCGTTGAAGCGTCCAAGGTAGCTGAAATGTTCGGCTACTACGCAGGCTGGGCCGACAAACTCACCGGCCAGACCATACCCGTGCCCGGCCCGTGGCACACCTACACGGAGCGGGTTCCATGGGGCGTCGTCGTCGCCATCACGCCATGGAACGCCCCGCTGTTCACGGCCGGTTGGAACTCAGCCGCGCCGCTGGCGGCGGGCAACGCCGTCATCATCAAGCCCAGCGAATTCACCCCGGCTACAACGGTGCGGCTCGCACAGCTGGCCCACGAAGCCGGCCTTCCCGACGGCGCGTTCAACGTAGCCGTGGGACTCGGGCAGACCGTCGGAGCCACTCTCACGTCCGATCGCCGGGTCGGCAAAGTCAGCTTCATCGGTTCGGTTCCCACGGGCCGCCGGGTTGCCGTAGCCGCCGCGGAAGCCGGAATTCCAGCCCTGTTGGAGCTTGGCGGCAAGAGTGCCAATATCGTCTTCGCCGACGCCGACCTCGAGCGCGCCGCCGACGGCGCCATCTCCGCCATCTTCTCCGGCGCCGGGCAATCCTGCGTCGCAGGGTCGCGCCTACTGGTCGAACGCAGCGTTCACGCCCGGTTTATTGACATGGTGGCCGAACGTGCTGCCCGGCTTCGGGTCGGGGATCCACTGGACGCCGCCACCGAGGTGGGGCCGATTATCACCGCGCCCCAGTTCGCGACCGT
The DNA here is from genome assembly GCF_052113825.1 of Paenarthrobacter sp. TAF1. Taxonomy (NCBI): domain Bacteria; kingdom Bacillati; phylum Actinomycetota; class Actinomycetes; order Micrococcales; family Micrococcaceae; genus Paenarthrobacter; species Paenarthrobacter sp. TAF1. The sequence goes on along the minus strand of NZ_JBFRDO010000006.1, from coordinate 213,351 downwards.
CACTTCGCTGATTGAACAGGGAATGAACGACGGCGGCCGCAGGCTCACGGGCGGAACGTTGCCTGAGTCCTTGGCCGGGTCGTCTCTGGCTGGCGGCCACTGGGTCATGCCGACGCTGTTGGATGGCGTGACACCGGCAAACCGCCTGGAGACCACTGAAGTCTTCGGACCAGTAGTCGGTGCCGACGCCTTTGACACGGAAGCCGAAGCAATCGCCCGTGCCAACAACACCAACTTCGGACTGGCCGGCGCTGTGTGGACCTCGGACGTTTCCCGGGCCCACCACATCGCCCGTGAGGTGAAGGCAGGGACGTTCTGGATCAACTCGTACAAGACCATCCACGTTGCCGTTCCCTTTGGCGGTTTCGGCGATTCCGGCCACGGCCGATCCTCCGGGCCCGGCGTATTGGACGAGTACACGCAGACCAAGGCGGTTTGGGTTCCCACCCGTGCAGCCGGATCCCCCTTCCCGTCCCTGTCCTACTAGCAGGAAGAATCATGGAAATCACCACTACGGCCTTATCACTTCCGCTGCGTCAAGCCTTGGCGGACGGCGTCAATGCCTGGAAACCCCGGGTTCAGGCACTCTCGCAGGAGCTGCACGCCAACCCCGAGATCTCCTTCCAAGAAGTCCAGGCCGCAGAGTCAATAACCTCCTTACTCGCCGAAGGCGGCTTTGACGTCACCCAAGGAACGGCCGGGCTTCCAACAGCCTTCACCGCCACCGCGGGAACCGGTGAACTCACTGTTGCCCTGTGCGTGGAATACGATGCCCTGCCCTCAGTGGGTCACGCTTGTGGACACAACCTCATCGCGGGAGCATCGATAGCTGCGGCACTGGCCCTGCTCCCCCATGTGGACGAACTCGGCATCACGTTGAAGGCGATCGGCACGCCGGCCGAGGAACACGGAGGCGGCAAAGTGCTGATGCTGGAGCGGGGCGCCTTCGACGGCGTCGGCCTTTCTTTGATGGTCCACCCGGTCCAGGACGGCGTCACGTACAACCCCGCCGGGACAACGGCTCAAGCAGTGGGCCGTTACGAAGCCGTGTTCACCGGAAAGGCTGCCCACGCTGCTGCCGCCCCGCATCTGGGCGTCAACGCCGGGGACGCAGCCGTGCTCAGCCAGGTGGCGATCGGCTTGCTCCGCCAGCAAATTCCGGGAGACCACCGTATTGCCTGTTACGTGGCGGAAGCCGGACACGTCACCAACATCATTCCGGACCATGCCGTGGTTCCGTTCGAATGCAGGGCCTTCACGCTCGCGGAGTACGAGGCACTGCTCGAACGGGTCAAGCGCTGCTTCGAAGGCGCCGCACTTGCGACCGGGACCACCCTGGAGATCACGGCGGCGGAACCGCTCTATGAGCCGCTGATCCAGGACGGCGAACTTGCCGCACACTGGACCGAAGCCATGGACGCATTCGGCAAGGACACTTCCCCGGCGGCAGGAATGGGCGGCGGCTCCACGGACATGGGCAACATCTCCCAAGTCATTCCCTCCTTGCACCCGTGGCTGAGCATTCCAGGAGCCAACGTCCCCATCCACTCGCACGGCTTTGCAGCTCTTGCGAACACACCCGAGGCATACGCCGTGATGTTCGAGGCAGCCACCGCGCTGGCTTGGACTGTGGCGGGCGCCGCAACCAATCCCCAGCAGAGAGAACGCTTCGTCAATGCGGCCTACCGCAGTGAAGCCCCGATCCAGGAAGCAACATCATGAGCACCAGCACCGAAACCGCGCGGACGGACAAAGCCGGAACACGGCTTACGCTTCCCATTGCCGCGCTGGCGTTTGTCATCGCCCTTGCGGTCCAGTTCATTGGCCAGGCCAAGATTGATCTTGGCATTGGCGCGATCATCATCTTCCCCATGGTGTGGGGACTTATCCTCGGCCTGTTGGTCTCCATCCAGAAGTTCAAGCCGCTCGGCCTCGACCTCCAGCGCGTCGCGGCGGCCCTGGTCGGCGTCGCGGTTCTGCTCCTGGTGGCCAGGCTCGCCTTCAACATCGGGCCGAGTCTGCCGAGCCTCATCAAGGCCGGCCCCGCACTGCTGCTGCAGGAAGTAGGCCACTTGTTGGGAACCATCGTGTTGGCGCTGCCCCTGGCCGTGCTGCTTCGCATGGGTAAGGCAACCGTGGGCGCAACGTTCTCCCTTGACCGCGAGCCCTCCTTCGCCATGGTCTCGGAGAAGTACGGCCCGGATTCCGATCAGTACCGCGGCGTCCTGGCCATGTACGTCTTCGGCACCCTGTTCGGTGCCATCTTCATCACCTTGCTGACCTCGCTGGTGGCCAACTGGAAGATCTTCGATCCCCTGGCCCTGGCCATGGGTGCGGGCGTTGGTTCCGGCTCCATGATGGCGGCCTCGGCGGCGAGCATCATCGCAGCCTACCCGGGCGACCAGGAAGCCATCCTGGGCATGGCCGCCGTCTCCAACCTCATCACCACCATCCTGGGAGTCTACGTTGGCATCTACATTGCCTTGCCCGTGGCCGACCGCTTCTACAAACTGCTCACGCGCAACAAGGAACCGCAGAAGGTTGCCGCCGGCACGGCTGTGGCTCCCCAAACCCGCACCGCAGCTGACGTCGAGCAGGACGAGGTCCAAGCAGAAGAGAACCGCCGCTTCCGCGAAGAAGTCGCTAAGTCCTCGGCTGCCATCAAGTTGCCGTTGTGGCTTTCGCTGTCCGTCCTGACAGTGCTGGGCATTGGTACCGCATCGGTGGCCGCCAAGGGCCTGAGCCTGTCAATCATTGCCGGCTACGGCATCATGCTCGCCCTGGTGCTCGTCAGCTTGTTCCTGGCAAAGGTCACCAGGAAAATCTCTGCCATTGTCTTCATCACCACCATCGGCGCCTACATTTCCAGCCCGTGGTTCTTCGGTGCCGGCGTCTTGAATGAGGCTGTGAAGACCGTGGACTTCCTGTCCATCGCCACAGTGATGCTGACGTTGGCCGGGCTCTCCCTCGGTAAGGACATTCCCCTCCTGCGCAACATCGGCTGGAAGATCATCCCCGTGGGCCTGGTCGCCATCACTGCGTCGTTCATCCTCTCCACAGTCATCGCCGAGTTCGCCTTGGGACTCTGGCACTGACAAACCTTTCCAACGGCTTCGGCCCGGATCCCCGCCTCGCACGGGAATCCGGGCCGCTTCTGTCAGCGGCCGAAAGCTGACTGCAGACGGATCTGGCGGAGCGAAGCAAACGGGGCGAGAATAGGCACGTGGCCCCTCCACGCGCCCGCGGGACCGGCGACACCCTGAACCAGGACGCCCGCAAAATCCAGCGCGTCTACCTCACATTGACGCTCGGCAATACGGTTGCGGCGTCTTTCATCTGGGGCATCAATACCCTGTTCCTGCTTGATGCCGGGCTGAGCAACCTTGAGGCCTTCGCCGCCAATGCTTTCTTCACAGCCGGCATGGTCCTCTTCGAAATACCCACTGGCGTAGTGGCCGATGGCTGGGGACGGCGCACGTCGTTCCTTCTGGGGACCGTCACGCTGGCGGCATCCACCTACTTGTACTACCTTCTGTGGCAGATCTCGGGTGCTTTCTGGATGTGGGCTGTGGTCTCCGTCCTCCTGGGCCTGGGATTCACGTTCTTCTCCGGGGCCGTTGAGGCATGGCTTGTTGATGCCCTTCGTTTCTCCGGCTATGAAGGCGGACTTGAATCCGTACTTGGCCGGGGCCAGATGGTCCAGGGCGTGGCGATGCTTCTGGGTTCCGTGGCCGGCGGCGTGATCGCCCAGGCCACCAACCTTGGGGTGCCGTTCCTGCTCCGCGTCGCGGTGCTGCTTGCCATGTTCGCCGTCGCCTTCGGGCTCATGCACGACGTCGGCTTCTCACCGGAGCGTTCGACGCACCCGCTACGGGCTACCCGCGCCGTACTGACGGCGTCGATCGAGAACGGGCTGAAAAACCCGCCCGTACGATTCGTGATGCTGGCCGCGCCCTTCAGTGCCGGCGTCGGCATCTATGTCTTTTATGCGTTGCAGCCCTATCTTCTTGACCTCTTCGGCGACCCGCAGGCCTATTCAATCGCCGGTCTTGCCGCCGCGATCGTGGCCGGCTCGCAAATCCTTGGCGGTTGGTTGGCACCTCACGCCCGGAGCCTTTTCCACAAACGCACTTCTGTACTGATCCTGGGCGGGACGGGTGGCTGCGTGATCCTGCTGGTCTTAGGGATCACCCACAGTTTTTGGATCGCCTTGGTACTGTTGGCGCTATGGGGCGTGGTGGGATCTGCCGTCACCCCGGTCCGGCAGGCGTACGTGAACGACATGATCCCTTCCAAACAGCGGGCAACTGTCCTCAGCTTCGATTCTCTGATGGGCTCCAGCGGTGGCGTCGTCATTCAGCCATTGTTGGGCCGTGGCGCAGACCTGTACGGATATCCGGCGTCGCTGGCCATGGCCGGAGTCATCGAACTGCTTTCCGTGCCGTTCCTGCTGGCGAGCCGCAAGCAGGGCGCAGCGGCAGACCGGTCCAGCACTCCCGATTCCAACCCGAACAATGAAAGCGCGGACACTACGTGATCTCACTGCACCAGGACGCCCAAGGCTTCATCCGCATGAAGCGGCACTTCCCATCAAGCGTTACTGTGGCCATCGAGTTCACCGACGGAACTCGGGAAATCTTCGCGGCGAGCCGACTCAACGGGATCTTTGATGAGGCGTTGACGGCCTACAGGGCTGGAAACCACCTCGACGCCAAGGGCTTCAAGCGCGGGCCCGTCAAAAAGCAGCAACAGGGAATCGAATTTGTCCAGGTCTCGCCGGGAATGGGCCAACCGCTACCTTCGCCCTGAGGCATGGTCAACGCAGAACGGCGTCCATGGCCTGGCTTCAAGCCGGCCTTCCGGGATGTCCACCCCACAGACTTCACAGCGGCCATAGGTGCCGGCGGCGATCCTCGCCAGGGCCGCATCGATGTGCTGGAGGCCCTCCTTGCTTTGGTCAAGGAGGGCGGACGCCTGCGACAGCTCGAAGGCTATGGTGCTGCCCTCCGGATCATGTTCGTCGTCCACATTGGAGTCCTGGCGGGCGGCATTGACCGACGTGATGTCGCTCCGGAGATCTGAGAGCAGCAATAGCCTGCGTTCTCGTTCTTGCTCAAGGACAAGCCGGAACCGTTCCGCGTCAACCATGTCGGCTCACAGTTCCACGGTGTCACTTTCGCCCACGCTGAAGCGTGAGTTGGTTACTTTAGACTTGACCCACTGGAGTACCGTGGCTGCGGTACCACCGGGGCTGGTCCAGTATTCAGCGGAACCTGAATCCACGTGCAGGAGGCAAACCTCGGGAGTGTCAGGGCCGTCAGGGAACCACGCCTCCACAACCTGGTTCCAGAGCTCATGAATTTTTGCGCGGTCCGTGACAACCTCGGCAGTTCCGGCGACGGAGACCCACTCCGTATTCTTGCCGAAGGAAACGTTGACGCGGGAATCCCGGCGTATGTGGGCAACCTGGGAGGTGCCCAGTCCTGTGAAGAACCACATGTCGCCGTCGTCCTTGACGTCCTGGACAGCCAGCGGCCGGCTGACCAATGCGCCTTCTTCATTGATGGTGGTCAACATCCCGATCCTGGAATCGTTGATGATGCCGGTGACTTTGCTGATGCCCTGCTCTTCAGTCATATTCCGCTTCACTTCCTTTTCCTCCGGGGACTTTCCCCACTCGGACAGCCTATTAGTAAGTTTCCTTATTTACTAGGCGGCCGTGTAAAAGCCGGCACGGAGAACAAGGAAGGGGACTTCTTGGGAATCATGACGGCGCCCCATCCGTTCTGTTGATAAGAGGCGTGCCGACCGCAAGCCTGCCCGGCATCGGGCGAACATCGTACGAGGAAGTTTGGGGACTGCCATGATGTTGAATGAAACCATTGCCCACCTCCGTGCCGCGCACCTAATGGTCCGGGACGCCGAGGAATGGGACGCCTTGTCGACAGCCCTCACGGAGGCCTACAGCGCCAACGATGAAGACCTCATAGAGCAGCTCCAGTCCCCGTTTCTGCAATCATGGCGGACAGTCACGCGGTATGTCCTCCGAGACACCTTCGACAACGCCGGCATCTCTGTTACCGAGCCCAACGCCCCATGGGGAATCGCGATTCTGACTTCACGCGGAGTGACTGCCGAACCCGTTCTCTGCACAAAGGCGCCGACAGGACGCCACAGCGCTTTCGAAGCGCCGGCCAGTCCGGTCGCCGGGGCTCTCTCAGGCCTGCGCCTGATGACATTCCCGGAGACCATGGACCACTACGCCGAGTCCTTAAGGCCTTTGTTCAGCGAACTGGATGCCCGGCAGGTCGGTTAGCCTCCACCACCTCTGCCGAGTGGAGTATCGATAACGCGGGGAACGTACTCCAACATTTGAAGCCGGCCATCAAACGTCCGGCTCTCCACCATGTCCAAAGCAACATCCGGGTAGCCGTCGTAGATCCGCTCGCGGCCGGTCTTGCCAGTGATCACCGGGAAGACCACCAGACGGTATCTGTCCACCAACCCGGCTGACAGCAAGGATCTGCACAGACTCAAACTGCCCAGGGTGCTTAAGGTGCCGGTACGTGTCTGCTTCATTTCCCTTACCGCTTCCACGGCGTCCCCGGAGACGAGTTCGGAATTCGGCCAGGCCAAGGGCTCTTTCAAGGTGGAGGAGAAAATGACCTTGGGCACGGCCGCCAGGCCCGCCAGGCTGTCGCCTTCTTCCTTGGAAAATCCGGAGTCCGCCTCGCCGGCCTGCCCGGACATGCCCGACATGAGCCGGTAGGTATTCGCTCCCATGAGAGTGGTGACGTCCTTCTTGGCCTCTTCATCGAGCCAGGCAAGGTATTCCGGACCCTCAAGGCCCCACCATCCCGGCCACCCCTCGGCCGAGGCATAGCCGTCCAGGGAGATAATCAGATCCACCAGCAGGGTTGCAGTGTGATCGCTCATGGCAGTCCTCCCGGTACGGCGGTCAACGAAAGCACGCGAACGAAAGCCCGCGCGCAAATGCTAGCCCCGCGCCGGACAGCTGTTCAAGGGGGAACGCTAAAGCGCCACCAGCACGAGTCCTCCGAGCGTGCTGACAATTCCAATGCCCGTGAGGATCCACCCCAGAATCAACACTGTATGGTCGAACCGCGGCGGCTCCAGCGAGCACCGTGAAGGATGGCAGGCATCGTAGTGAACCACCACGGGACCGGAATCAACCCCGCCCTCCGTGGCCGCAACGTCCAGCAGGACCTTCCGCTCCTCCTGGTCCTGGTCCATCCACTGCAGCCCCAGGTAGCCTCCAGCAGCGAACCGCTCGCCGTCGGCAGTGACCCATGTGCACCGGCGTCGGGCGATGATCCATGCCCAGACCAGCAAGGGCACGCCGGGGACGAACCCCACCCACGTCATCATCTCCAGGATGGGGCCCAGAAAATCCACGGGCCCGGTCATGACTCGATCCTAGAGGCGGCAAGTGAACATCGGGTATTCGGCGGGGTGGAAGTCCGGCCCCGGGCAGACGTGCAAGGCTTGTTCCATGGACCTGGAAATCTCCCCATCCCTGACGATTCCTTCGTGGGAGCTGAGCTGGCGGTTCTCGCGTTCTTCAGGGCCGGGCGGCCAGCACGTCAACACCACTGACACCCGGGCCGAGCTGACGTGGGATGTTGCTGCTTCTGCTACTTTGACCGACGAGCAGCGGCAGTTACTGCTCAAAAGCCTGGCAAAGCGTCTCGTGGCCGGCGCTGTTACTGTTACCGCTTCCGAGGACAGATCACAGTTGCGGAACCGTGAGCTCGCGCTCGCCAAGCTGGCCGGGCTCATCAGGGCTGGATTGGTTCCCGCGACGGTCCGGCGTGCGTCCAAGCCCACCCGCGGTTCGGCACGCCGTCACCGGGTGGCCAAAGAGCACCGATCCGCAACCAAGCAACAACGACGGCGGCCTGCCGCAGATTAGTGCGAACTCCCCTGTTGGTGAACGGATCCTGGTGGGACCATACAGTCATGGCACCCATACAGCGCATCCGTCCCGAGGGGCTTGTCTCAAGCCCGGCCTTCAGCCACGTTGCCGTGGTTCCGCCGAGCGCGACCACCATCTACATCGGTGGGCAGAACGCCGTTGACGCCAGTGGAAGGCTCATTGGCGAAGGGGACGCGGCCATCCAGTCCGCGCACGCCCTCGACAATGCTGAAACCGCCCTGCAAGCGGCAGGTGCCAGCCTTGGTGATGTCATCCAGTGGAATGTCCTGTTCGTTGAAGGAGCCGACCTCGCGGCAGGATACGGGACAATTGCGTCCAGGCTTGCCTCAGACGAACCACCCTTGGTGACCGCGGCCTTTGTCGCCGGGCTGGGTGTACCCGGCGCCTTGGTTGAGATCAGCGCTGTGGCCGCCATCGAGCGCGACTAAGACCGGCGGCCGGCTATGCCCCCGGCTGCGCCCCAGGCCGCATGGGCCACACAGTCCGTCAGGCCGATAGAGTCGTACCAATGGACAGTAAACTGACAATCGCCAGCGGGACCGAAGCCGCCCAACCGCCCCTGAACTCCGGCGACCTTGACGGTGGTTTCGTCCAGGTGCGCGGAGCCAAGGAGAACAACCTCCGCAACGTGGACGTCGATGTTCCCCGCGACGCTATCGTGGCCTTCACTGGAGTGTCGGGATCCGGAAAGTCCTCCTTGGCTTTCGGCACAATCTTCGCCGAGGCCCAGCGACGCTATTTCGAATCCGTCGCCCCCTACGCCCGACGCTTGATTCAACAGGGCCACAACCCCAAGGTTGAGTCAATCACGGGGCTGCCGCCCGCCGTCGCGCTTCAACAACGCAGGGGAACGGCAACCGCCCGGTCAAGCGTCGGCACGCTGACAACACTGTCCAACTCGCTGCGGATGCTCTTCTCACGTGCAGGCAGGTACCCGGAAGGGGCAAGCCAGCTCGACTCCGACGCTTTCTCTCCGAACACGGCCGCCGGCGCCTGCCCCGAATGCCACGGCCTGGGCGTCGCCCACACCGTAAGCGAGGAATCCCTCGTCCCCGATACGTCCCTGAGCATCAGGGACGGTGCCATCGCAGCGTGGCCAGGAGCCTGGCAGGGCAAGAATCTCCGCGACATCCTCAGCCACTTGGGATACGACGTCGATACGCCGTGGAAGAAGCTCCCCAAAAAGGACCGCGACTGGATCCTCTTCACCGACGAACAACCGGTGGTGGAAGTGACGCCGCAAAGGGATCGTGTGGCCAAGCCGTACAAGGGCCGTTTCTGGAGCGCGAAAAGCTACGTCCTGCACACCCTCGCGGATTCCAAGAGCAGCACCATGCGAGACCGCGTACTTCGTTTCATGGAGACGGGACGGTGTCCCATGTGCGGAGGCAGCGGACTCAGGCCGGAGGCGTTGGCGGTAACTTTCGCAGGCAAGACCATCGCCGAACTCAACGCGTTGCCGATGACCGAACTGGCCCGTCTGATCCGTCCCATCACGGAGGCCACCTCGGCCAGCACAGCATCCCGTACCCAGACCTCCGGCGAGACCAACGAGGTAGCAATCGCCATAACCCGCGATCTCCTCAACCGCATCACCGTGCTGCTGGATCTGGGCCTGGGGTACCTCGCCTTGGGCCGTCCGACGCCCACCCTCTCCCCCGGCGAAATGCAACGCCTCCGGATCGCCACACAGCTCCGCTCCGGCCTTTTCGGCGTGATCTACGTCCTGGACGAGCCCTCCGCAGGCCTCCACCCGGCCGATGCCGAACCGCTCCTCGCCGTGCTGGACACGCTCAAAAGCTCCGGTAATTCGGTGTTTGTGGTCGAACACAACATGGACTTCGTTCGCGCCGCTGACTGGTTGGTGGACGTGGGGCCGCACGCCGGCGAAGGAGGTGGCCAGATACTTTACAGTGGCCCTGTGGCGGGGCTGGAGGCCGTGGCGGATTCCGTCACCCGCCCGTTCCTTTTCCCTGACGGCGCCAGCGGCGACCGAGCCAAAGAAGCGGCCGACGACGGCCATGTCGCCACCGGGACCGGACACACGCCCCGGGAAGCAAAGGAAGCCCGGGCAGCCAGGGAAACCACCAACTGGCTGCAGCTCAAGAACGTCCACCGGCACAATCTGCGGAACCTGGACGTGGATTTCCCGCTGGGCGTGATGACGGCGGTAACGGGCGTCTCGGGATCCGGGAAGTCCACCCTGGTCAGCCGGGTACTCGCAGACGTGGTGGGCGCCGGGCTCCATCCGGAGTCACCCGGCGACGCCAGTGCTGGTGGCATCGAAAACCTGGCCGTGGACGCCGGGGCCGCGGACGCGCCGGCATTGGTGTCAGGCCTTCACCAGCTCGACCGGCTGGTCCAGGTCGACCAAAAACCCATCGGCCGGACCCCGCGTTCCAACCTGGCCACCTATACCGGGCTGTTCGATGGGGTCCGGAAGGAATTCGCGGCCACCGACGACGCACGCGCCCGCGGCTTCGGAGCCGGCCGGTTCTCTTTCAACGTAGCTGGTGGCCGCTGCGAAACCTGCCAAGGCGAAGGGTTCGTGGCGGTGGAGCTCCTGTTCCTCCCCGGCAGTTACGGCCCGTGCCCGGAATGCCACGGTTCGCGGTTCAACCCCGAAACACTCGAGGTCACCTACCGTGGGAAGAACATCGCCGACGTCCTGGGCATGACCGTCAATGCCGCAGCTGCCTTCTTGTCCGATCTGCCGTCCGTGTCCCGCAGCCTGCAGACCCTCAAGGAAGTTGGCTTGGGATACCTGCGGTTGGGTCAGCCCGCAACGGAACTCTCCGGCGGTGAAGCCCAACGCATCAAACTGGCCACCGAGCTCCAACGCGTCCAACGCGGCCACACCCTGTACCTGTTGGATGAGCCCACCACCGGCCTGCATCCCGCCGACGTCCAACTCTTGATGGCGCAGCTTCACAGACTGGTCGATGCCGGCAACACGGTAGTGGTGGTCGAACACGAGATGGACGTGGTGGTCGGGGCGGATTGGGTCATCGACTTGGGCCCCGGGGGCGGCGACGCCGGCGGGGAGATCATGATCGCAGGGCCGCCGGCCGTCGTCGCGCGTTCCACTTCGGGACGCACGGCACCCTACCTCGCCGCCGCCCTGGGCCAATAGGCTAACGCCGGGGAATGTTCCGGAGATTGCTGCGTGCCATGCTCACAGCTTCTCCGGCGCCCCGGTTCAGGACCACCTTGGACATGGCCGTGGCGAATCCAATGACCTGGGATCCGGAAATCTTCGGCGGAATGGACAGCGCATTGGGGTCGGTGATGAGTTCCACCAAGGCTGGCCCGGGATGGGCGAACGCGGCGCGGTAGGCACCTTCAATGTCGGCGGGGTCCGTGACCCGCACGGCGTGGAAGCCCAGGGCCTTGGCCACCGCGGCATAATTGGCGTCGGGAACATCCACGCCGAAGTCCGGCAGCCCATCCACCAGCATCTCCAGCTTCACCATGCCCAAGGTGGAGTTATTGAACACAACCACCTTCACAGGCAACTGGTGTGCGGCCACGGTCACGAGCTCGCCGAGAAGCATTGAAAGGCCTCCGTCACCGGAGACAGACACCACCTGTCGCTCCGGATAGGCCACCTGGGCGCCGATGGCATGCGGAAGCGCGTTGGCCATGGACCCATGGAGGTAGGAGCCGATGAGGCGACGGGTCCCCAGGGGATTGATGTAGCGCGCCGTCCAGACGTTGCACATGCCGGTATCGGCGGTGAAAACCGCGTCTTCGGCCGCTACCTGGTCCAGGAGCGAAGCGGCATATTCCGGGTGGATGGGTTGTTTCTTTTCCACTTTGCGGGTGTAGGCCCCCACCGCCTTGTTCATCAGGCGATCGTGCTTCTTGAGCATCTGGTCGAGGAAGCGGCGGTTCTTCTTGGGCCGGACCAGTGGCAGGAGGGCGTTCAGGGTGGGCAGCACGTCACCGTGAACGGCAATGTCGACGTCGGTGCGTCGCCCCAGGCGCTGCGCCGCCCGGTCCACTTGGGCTGTCCGGGTGTCCGGAAGGAACTGGTCGTACGGGAAGTCCGTCCCGAGAAGGATCAACAGATCCGCGTCCTCGATGCCTTCCGCCGCAGCTCCGTAACCCAGCAAGCCCGTCATGCCGATATCGAATGGGTTGTCGTACTGGACAAAGTCCTTGCCCCGCAACGAGTGCCCAATGGGCGCGTTGATCAGCTCAGCCAGTGAGATCAATTCGTCGTGGGCGCCCGCAACGCCTGCTCCGGCGAAAATGGCCACCTTTCCGGCGTCGTTAATGGCATCCGCCAGCTCTCGGACACTTGCCTGGTCAGGCACCAGACTGGCGGGACGGAACGTCGCCGGAAGGGGCGTCGGTGCTGCCGCCTCAAGATCTGCAATGTCGCCGGGAAGCGTCACGACGGCCACTCCCCCCAAGCCAACCGCATTCTGGATGGCGCTATGCATGACACGTGGAGCTTGCTCGGGGGTGCTGATGAGCTCGGAGTACACGGAGCACTCGTTGAAGAGCCGGTCCGGGTGGGTCTCCTGGAAGAAGCCGCTGCCAATCTGCCTGCTCGGAATATGTGACGCAATGGCCAGGACCGGAGCGCCGGTGCGGTTGGCGTCGTACAGGCCGTTGATCAGGTGAAGGTTGCCTGGACCACAAGATCCTGCGCAGACGGCCAGCTTTCCCGTTAGTTGCGCTTCAGCCGCAGCAGCAAATGCAGCCGCCTCCTCGTGGCGGACGTGGATCCAGTCAATGCCCCCGTTTTTCGAGCCGCCTGTCTGACGGACAGCGTCAACAATTGGATTGAGGCTGTCGCCCACGATTCCATAAATCCGCTGCACGCCCGCAGCTTGGAGTTGTTCAATGAGTTGGGTGGCAAGTTCTTTGGCCATGCTGTGCAAGCTCCCTCAATTGTGGTGGTGGGCTGACATGGCCAATATAGTCGGCCAGCCTCATCAACGCCTGGGAGCAGGTCCGGCCTACGCCGCCAGCCGGACCTCGAACAGGCGCTCCGCCAGGCCCACGAGGTAGTCGGGGACGTCCTCCTCCAATCCCCCGGTTCCGTGTCCCAGGAACACGGCATTGCCGCTGACGGTGCCTTCCAAGGACGTGCCCGCTTCACGCATCAGGACCTCTGCACGCGGATTCAGGGGCAAAGGAATATGAATTGCCTGGTCGTTCAGAAGGACATGCCAGCCTTGCCCGTCTATTGCTTCAACATTTCCTTCGACGATTGACTGGCACGCTTCCACTGTTTGTCCGATTTCCTCCAGGCGAACCCGCTCACCCAGGCGGGCAGGCACAATCAAGGCAACTATCTTTGGCAAAATCTGGTTTTCCATTGCTGCAACTCTCAATTCCAAGCGACAGTAACTGTTCTCTATGAAGCCCGCCGAGGGTTGGTGGCACCTGCTAACGGCCGAGGCCCCACGCCATTGTGGGCGGCCTCGGCACGGCTTATCGTTGGTTTTTCCTGGGCTTGGAAAAGACGGTGTCGCTTGATTCAGCCTTTGCCCGCTTTTCCGCACGCTTTTCCAGAATGGTCTTGCCCTGCTTTTTCATTTTTGCACCATTGGGTGATTTACCGGACATTTCCATCTCCTTTCCATCTCCTTGTTCTTTGCTTATGGCAACACCATACCTACTTATATTTTTAAAGCCAGTCCGCGGATTATCCCTACGCAGCAGACAGCCAAGGTTTCGATTTTTCCTTCCCCGTGCTCTGGTTGGATCCGATGTTCATTGCTAGCGTGACCGCATGAGCCCCTCCAAGACACCGGCGGAGATACTCGACATTGGCGGCGCCGAAGTCCGTATCTCCAACCCGGACAAAGTGGTCTTTCGCGAGCCAGGGTTGAGCAAGCTCGATCTTGTCCGCTATTACCTGGACGTTGCCGAAGGTGCACTCCGAGGGGCTGCCGGCAGGCCGATGGTGCTGAAGCGCTTCCCAAAAGGCATTGACGAGGAGCCTTTCTTCCAAAAACGGGTCCCGGAGAACCACCCCGGCTTCATCGACACTGCAACGCTGCACTATTCATCCGGGACGTCTGCGGAGGAGACCGTCATACGTGATGCCGCGGGCCTGGCGTGGGTGGTCAACCTGGGGTGCCTGGACCTCAACCCGCACCCGGTCAGGGCAGAAGACCTGGAACACCCAGACGAACTCCGTGTCGATCTCGATCCCATGCCTGGGGTGGATTGGTCGCAGATAGTGGACACCGCGTATGTTGCGCGTGAGGTGCTCGGCGATGTCGGGCTGGTTGGCTGGCCCAAGACAAGCGGTTCACGCGGACTTCACATCCTGGTCCGGATTGCGCCCCGATGGACCTTCAGGGACGTTCGGTTGGCCGCCGAGACCCTCGCACGCGAGGTGGAGAACCGGGCGCCAGGGCTCGCCACCGCAAGGTGGTGGAAGGAAGAACGGGGTGAGAGCGTCTTCGTGGACTTCAACCAAAATGCCAAGGACCGAACGGTGGCATCCGCCTACTCCATCCGGTCGCGGCCTGACGCCCGGGTCTCCATGCCGCTCACTTGGGATGAAGTCCGCTCCGCGCGCCCGGAACAGTTCACGGTACTAACTGTTCCGGAACGATTCGCCGCGATAGGTGATCCGCATTCCGGAATCGATGACGCGGCCGGCTCGCTGGACGGGCTGCTTGCCTTGGCCGCAGAACTCGGCCCGGCTGAGAAGGCACCGCGTGCCGGTGATGGTTCCGGCCGACGGACATCCTCAATGCCTCTGATCGAGGTAGCGCGGACCAAGACCAAGCCTGAAGCGCTTAAAGCCCTCGAGCAATGGAAGGAACTTCACGAAGGCGTCGTTCCCAAACTGCATCCGGCAGACGTTCTGATCGACGGCATGCGCGGATCGAGCTCGCTGTGGTACCGGGTCCGGGTCAACCTGCAGCACGTTCCGGAACCGGACCGTCCCCCACAGCAGGAGCTTATTGCCGATTACGACCCCTGGGCCGGCCGGGAATGGCCCGGAAAACCCTGACACGCCACGTCCCACGGTGGGAGTAGAGCTGTGCGCCAACATCACCCGAAGCGGTCCGGAAATCGAAGGGACCCGTGATGCAAAGCTTGTCCGTGTCCCTGGTCCTCATCGCGGCCACGGCCGTCGCAGCACCCCTCGCCGCACGCTTCGTGGAGCGCGCGGTGAAAGTGCCAATCGTGGTTTTCGAGATCGTCCTTGGCATGCTCCTCGGACCCAGCCTGCTGGGTTGGGTCCAGTCCACCCAGTTCACGGATACTTTGGCCGACTTCGGGCTGGCCATGCTGTTCTTCGTCGCCGGCAACGAAATCGACTTCAGGGCGATACGCGGCCGTCCCCTTGGCCGGGCTTCCGCCGGCTGGGTCATCTCCCTGGCGGCCGGCGTGGCTGCCGGCTTTGCTCTGACGTCCGCCGCCGAGCCGGCGGTGATTATCGGCGTCGCGCTCTGTTCCACCGCGTTGGGCACCCTGCTGCCCATCCTGCGGGACGCCGGCCAGGCGAAGACGCCGACTGGCATCGCCGTCACCGCTTTGGGGGCCGTGGGCGAGTTTGGCCCTCTGGTCGCCATCTCGCTCTTCTTCAGCGGCAGGCAGCTGGGAGCAGCATCCGCAGTGCTTCTTGGATTCGTTCTCCTGACGGCAGCAGCGATATTCCTGGCCTCGCGCTCACGGCACGTACTGTTCCATTCGCACATCACCCGGACGCTCCACACCAGCGGACAGTTCGCCGTACGGTCCATCATGCTTATCCTCAGCTTGTTGGTGGTCCTAAGTACGCTGCTGGGTCTTGACATGTTGCTGGGGGCTTTCGCGGCGGGGGTGCTGTGGAAAATTGCCATCGCCCGGGCGCCGGAAGCGGAGCGGACCGTCATCGAGAGGAAAGTCGACGCGATCGCCTTCGGGTTACTGGTCCCGGTCTTCTTTATCGACACGGGCATTGACTTCGAGCTGGCTTCCTTGACGTCGAGTCCCCTGGCCTTGGCGATGGTTCCGTTGTTCCTCGGCTTGCTCCTCCTGGTCCGTGGATTGCCGTGCGTGCTGGCAGCGCCGGTGGGCGCCACGGCGGCCGCGAAGCGCGCGATCGTTCTTTTTGGTGCCACGGGTTTGCCGGTCATCGTGGCTGTCACGGCCATTGGCAGGGATCACGATCTGATCTCCAGTGGCATCGCATCAGCGTTGGTCGGCGCAGGAATGCTCTCCGTCCTGCTGTTTCCGTTGCTGGCTCTTCGCCAGCTTCAGGGCACCTCATTGCCACGGCCGGCCCCGGAGAAAGAGAAACCCTGACCGTCGGGCTATTGCACCTCGGTGAGCGCGGAACCCTTATGGGCCGCCCGCGCTCCGGTTTTGTCCGATTCCACCACGTATTGCGGCTCGTCTTCGCTGGCACGGTGGGTGTTGCCATCCAGCTGGAAGTCGCTGGTCTTCTTTTCAATGATTTTGCCGTGTGTCTTGCCCTGGGGAGTGTTCCACTCAACGTGGGTTCCAGCTTTCAGTGCCATGTCAGCCCTTTCGGTAGAGGTTCAGCGTCCTGTCCAAGGCGGCGCTCCCGCAGCTGCCCTGCTTGCAGCCCCGCCCCTCCCTGCCCGTAATACTCCGCAAGCCTGGCCAACCCCTCGTCGAGGGACACCTCCGGCGACCAATCGAGGAGCCGGCGGGTTTCACGCTGGTCAAACCAGTGGGCTGTTGAAAGCTGCTCGGCAAGGAACCTGGTCATGGGAGGTTCCTCCTTACGGGCTGCCCACGTCCACAGTTTCTCAACCACGGCTCCTGCCGCCCTCGCTGCAACACCCGGCACTGTCCACGACGGCGCCTGCACGCCACCCGCAGCACAGATCCCTGCCAGCAGCTCGCCGATGGGTCGCGGCTCACCGTTGCTGACCACCACGGCCCTGCCATGAACAGCATCCATCCGGTGCAGGGCGGCAACAATCGCAGACGCAGCATTGTGCACGTAGGTAGTGTCGATCAGGGCTGCACCGGCATCCAGGAGGGGCAAGCGGTTGCTATTGGCCCGCGCCAGGACGCGCTCCACCAGCTGCGTATCGCCGGGACCCCACACAATGTGTGGCCGGACGGCGGCAACCCGGAAGCCCGGAGAATCCGCGGCCAAGGCAAGCAGCTCTGCTTCCCCCTTGGTGCGTGAGTAGTGACCGTGGGCGCCCTGGGGGTCAGCCGGTTCGGCACCGAGACCGGCGATCGCCTGCCCGGAGTTCGCAACCGACGGAGAAGAGACAAACACGGTGTCCCCCACTCCGGCCGCCCGCGCGGCGTCAATCAGACGCTGGGTTCCTTCGACGTTGATGGCATGGAAGTCCTCGGCACGGCCGGCGAACGAGACCTTGGCAGCCAGGTGGATGATCCCTTCCGTGCCGTCCACGGCGCGCATGACGGCGGATCCATCCGTCACAGATCCGCAAACATCCGCAGCGCCGACAACTCCGGAAGGCCGTCTCTGGAAGGTGGTCACGTCATGGCCCTGCCGGACCAGCAAGCGGGCTACTTCGCCCCCGAGCAGCCCGCTGGCACCGGTGACAAGGACCCTCATGGCGTTCCCGGACGGCCGCCGGCCAGGACGCGCGAAGCCCATCGGGCCAAGCGGGCCCTGTCGATCTTCGCGTTGTGCCGGATATCGGTCGGCTGGGCAGGTACCGCCAGGACGGCCGACACCTGGACGCCGGCATCATGCGCCGCGCGCCTGACGTGGCCGGCAAGCTGCGGCGTGGCCGGACCCGCTTTGCGGACAGGCGGGACAGTTTCGACGACGGCGGCAACAGCCTGGGTGCCGACCGGCCCCACTCCCACGATCGCAGCCAGGCGGATGCTATCCAACCGTTCAATGGCTTGCTCAGCGCCCACCGGTGTCACCACAGCGCCGGGCGCGGTCACGACGTGGGCGAGGCGGCCTTCCACCCAAAGCCGCCCAACGGCGTCGAAATGGCCTACGTCACCGGTGCGGTGCCATCCAGCAGGATTGACGCTCACCTGCTGGGTGAGCCAAAGCCTGTCATAGGCTTCCTTGACATGCGGCGCGCTCACCAGGATTTCGCCGGTTACGCCCGGGCTTGTGACGGGAACCGACCCGGACGCCGTACCGTCCGCTTCCAAGGGGATGATCGCCAAGCGGGCACCCTGCACCGGCGTTCCGACGCACACGCCGTTCCCGGCACCGGGAACAGATCCGGCTGCCGCTTCCGCTTCTGCCGCCTGGATTTCCTCGAGGCTGATGTCCGTGACCGGGAGTGCCTCCGTCATGCCATAGGGGGTGTGCAACGACGCTCCCGGCAGGATCTTCTGCACGTCAACAAGCAATGGTTCGGGCACCGGCGCCCCGGCGGACAAGAGCAAGCTGACACGGCCCAACGCCGCACGCCCTGTTTCGTCCAAGGCGTCGCCGGTGGCCACGACATTGTGGAGGGCCGCAGGCGCGGCGAAGACCACCGTAGCGTCGATGGCAGTCACAGCATCAGCCAAGGCCCGCGCCGTCAGGGTCCGGGGGGCCGTAACATCCATGTCCGGAGTGACGGAAACCGCGCCAAGCGCCGGGCCCAAGAGGGCAAACGGTGCGAACCCCGCAACGAGCCGGGACCCTTCCTTGATGCCGAACGTCCCGGCTACGGTATCCCGCATTGCCGTCAATTGGCGGTGCGTGTAGAGGACCCCTTTCGCGGGGCCGGTGGAACCGGAGGTGAAAAGCACTGCGGCCGGCGCATCGGGATCGCTTGATTCCGGTGATTGTGCTGCCGGTCTCGCGGCTCCCCGCCGCATTAGGGCGTCCAGTGAGGTTTCCACCCCGAAGGTACGACGCCGCACGGCCGGCAGGTCACGCACGCTGATCCGCCGTCCGGGCCACCCGAGCAGCGATGCCGCGAGCAGGGCCTTGTCGATACCGACGATGAAGTCCGCGGTTGCACCCTTCACCGCCCGGCTCAGGCCTTTGGTTCCCAGACCCGCATCAGCAACCACTACCACGGCGCCGAGGCGCAAACAGGCATACAGGGTGACCGTGAGATCCACACCGGGAGGGACCATCAGGCTCACGCGACTTCCCTTACCGACGCCCATGTCCCGCAGTCCTGCCTCGAGGTCCAGGATGTTCCGGTGCAGCTGGTGCCATGTCAGCGAGCGGCTGACAGTGCCGTCCGGACCCATTTCGGCCACAGCAGTTTCTGCACTGGCCGTTCCCGTTGCCAACACGTCAACAGAATCCCAGAACGGACGGAACCGGGGCGGGCCGTTCCCCTCGGCACTTTGCTGGCCTGGGTCGGGCAGGCTTGAGTGGCTGGAAAGGGCCTGTTGGCTGGAAGGGGTCGGTGCATTCCCGGCGAGCCACTGAAAGAGTGGTGACGCAATGTCCCGATCCTCGGCCACCAGGTGGCCGGCACCTTCAAAGCGGTGCACATCCGCGTGCGCGAGCCGGTCGATGAGGTCCTTGAGGTACCTGTCGGAGAAGATGGGATCCCTTGGGCCCCACATCATGAGCGCCGGGACCTTCAGGCCACGGAGGCCCTCCGCGATACTCTGCAGAGCCGGGAAACTGGGGTGCGTTGCATCTACCGGGATGTCGGCTACGAAGTTACCTACCCCGGCCCGTCGTTGCACGCCACGATAGGGCGCCATGTAGGCCTTGCGAATATCGGCAGCCAGTGGTGGGTGCGCGAGGGAATGGGTGACACGCAAAAAGGCGTCCGATGTCGTGGTTCCCCAACGGTGCACCGCAGGGTGCAAAGCGAGGCGAAGTGCCGGCGGGATGGGCGAACCGGACGGCTGATGGACCGCGGTATTCGTCAGGACCACGCCGGCCAGCTGTTCCTGGTGCGCCAGCGCCCAGCCGAGGCTGATCACTCCACCCCAGTCGTGACCTACTGTCGTGACCGGTCCTTGGAGCTCCAAGGCATCGCTCAAATCGCCAAGATCGTTGATCCGGTCCTGCAAGCGGCGGAAGGTGCCGGTTCGCTCGGAAAACCCCATGTCCAGTTGATCAACAGCCACTACCCGCCACGGATGGGCCGGGTTGGATCCGGCAGACAACAGAGTCCGCCACAAATAGGACCAGGTTGGGTTGCCATGAACGCACAGCAGCGTGCCAATGGGGGTCAGTCCCCGTCTGGCAAGCTGGGCACCGTTGTCCAGAATGTGCCAGCGCCGCGTGGTGCCGGGAGCATCCACTGCCGACGTTGACATGACGTCGATCGACCGGGACCATGCAGGATCCACGCCTGGCCAGCTGGTGGCTACCAAACGATCTCCACCATCCCCGCATTGAGGCCGGAACCCACACCCATGCACAAGATCCGGTCACCGGAATTCAGCGACTGGGCCTCAGCAGCGAGGGTCATGGGGAGGGAGGCAGGGCCAACGTTGCCCCAGTGCGGGAAGGTGATGGGGACTTTGTCCGGGTCGAGATCAATGGCATTGATGATGGCCTGCGTATAGGCATTGCTGACCTGATGGGTCACGTAGCGGTCCATGGCAGCCCAGTCCCAGTCGGGCATGGCCTCGTGCCAGGCATCCACCACCAGTTGAAGGCCGCCGTCAAGCAGGCCCTTCGTATCGGTGCTCATGCCGTCAATGCCGCCCACACACAATTCGTGGTGTTCGGTGCCGGCCCTCATCACTCCGCCCACCAGCCGATGCGCACCCGGGTGCTCGTTCGCGGGGCCGAGGACAGCGGCGGCGGCGCCGGATCCCAGTGTCAGGGTGGCGAATTCGCGGTTGAAATCGTCCCGGGTGGTCTCCGGCCGCTGCAGGCGTGCCAAGGTAGCTTCCTGGGTACTTTGGGCATCTTCACCATTGACGATCACGGCGTACTTAATCTGGCCGGAGTCGATCATGTTGGCCGCAAGGATCAAGCCGTTCACGAAACCCAGGCAGGCATTGGCCAGGTCAAAGTTCATGGCCGACGACGGCAGGCCCAGCTCGTGGTGGATCTTCACGGCAACAGAGGGTTCCAGGTTGCGCCTTGTCACCGAGGTGTTGATGAGCAGGCCGACTTCGGAAGCTTCGACGCCGGCCTCGGCCAAGGCTTTTGCCCCGGCATCCACTGCTGCATCGTCGAAGGACGTACCGGCTGCCCACCACCTTCGATGCGTCACTCCGGCCACGCGCTCAAGCAACCGCGGCGGAAACTTCAGCCGTTTCAGCGTGGCAGCCAACCTATGGTCGAAATCCGTCGAACTCACAATTCTGGGAGCTTCAACACTGCTCACCGAGAGCAATGCGGTATTGCTGTGCCGGAAGGTTGCATTCCCTGCCAAGTCGAGCCCCTGTTCGTTTCCGTCTTGCATTCTTGCGGTGACTGTACCCATCGATGCAAGCCCAAGACATTAACTATGCAGGTGAAAACCCCGTCGCGCATATTTGGCACCCGTTTTCATGCGTGACGATCCCCACGGCGCCCCTTCCACGAGGACTTTCTGCTGGCATAGTGTGGGCAGACGCCCAGGGAGGAGAAGCCATGTTGATCTGCGCAGCGTGCGCTGTCGAACGCGAGGAACCCGTACCCGATCTGTGCCCGATCTGCACCGACGAACGGCAATACGTGCCCGAAGCCGGACAGCAGTGGCTTTCCCTGGAGGGGCTGGCCACTGCCGGCCAGCAAGCAGTCTTGGTAGATAACGAACCAGGACTAATGGGAATCAGAACGCAACCGAAAGTCGGTATCGGCCAGACGGCCCAACTCGTCGTGACTCCCGCCGGTTCGCTGTTGTGGGATCCACCCGGATACCTGGACGACCACGCGGTGAACATGGTCCTGGGACGCGGGCCGGTCCTGGCGGTCGCGGCCAGCCATCCGCATATGTACGGAGTACAGGTGGAATGGTCACAACGGCTGGGCGGAATTCCGGTTCTGGTGCCAGAAGCGGATAGGGAGTGGCTGGGACGCCAGGATCCCGCGGTCTCCTTCTGGTCCGGAACGTTCGACATTGCCGACGGGCTGACACTCCACCAAACCGGAGGCCATTTTCGCGGCAGCGCCGTGGTGCACTGGGCAGCCGGGGCCGAAGGTCGAGGAGTCCTGCTGACCGGCGACAGTGTCTTTCCCAATCCGGACCGCCGATCCGTTTCCTTCATGCGGAGCTACCCCAACCACTTGCCGCTGTCAGGTTCTGTGGCGTTGCGGATCGCCGCCCAGCTGGACGAACTGACCTTTGACCGGATCTACGGCAACTTCAACAACGTCATCCGGTCCGACGCAAAAGCTGTTCTTCGGAACTCCGCCGCGCGGCATGCCGCATGGGCGCGGGGTGACTTTGACCACCTGAGCTGACAACGCGGTTGCACCAAAGCATTGCAGGAATGATGTGTCGCATGTCATACTTTTTTCGATACGCATCGACGATACGTATCGACAACATCATTTTTGTTCACTGCACATCACCGTTCAACAGAGCTTGAGGAGGCCTGGCAATGCCCACCAGCAAGGACGTTGCCCAGGCCGCCGGCGTTGCGCAGAGTACGGTGTCGTACGTCCTGAGCGGCAAGCGCCCCATATCCGAAAAGACCCGGAAAAAAGTCGAAGCTGCCATCGAAGAGCTGACGTACCAGCCGAACGCCGGGGCCCGCGCTTTGGCCGGGCGCAGGACGCGCGTGATCGGGTTGGTCATCCCCTTCATTCCAGAGCTGGAAATGGCTTCCCTCATGGAATTCGTTTCCGTGATTGCCTCAACAGCAAGGCAGTTCGATCACGACATCCTGCTGGTCACCGAGGACGAAGGCGCTGCAGGACTCCGCAGGGTGGTGGGCCAGCAGATCTGTGACGGCTTGATCCTGATGCAGGTGGAGGACGAGGACGAACGGCTTCCCGTAGCGAGGACACTCAATGTCCCCGTGCTGCTCATCGGCATCCCCCGGGATCCCTCCGGACTGGTCTGCATCGATGCAGATTTCGAGATGGCAGGCAGCCAATGCGTCCGTGACCTGGCAGCCGCAGGACACTCAGTCATCTCGATCATCGAATGGCAGCCGGCGGTCGTCAATCGCCACGTGAACTACGTTGACCGGTTCATGCGCGGAGTTGACCGAGCAGCCGAATCCGTGGGGGTGTCCGTACAGCACTTACCGGGAGGGGCTGACGTAGCAACCATCACGGATTCCGTGGACAAAGCGCTAGCTGCCACGAAAGGTGTGCCGGCCTTCATTGCGCCTGACCGCACCATCCAGGACATCCTCCGCCGCGCACTGGCAGCGCGTGGCCTAACGCCCGGCAAGGACGTTTCCATCATCGGCAGCGCTTCTCCCACCCTTGCCGAACTGCAGCCCGTGCCACTTTCAACCATCGATCTGCGCCCGAAGGAAGTATCACGGCGCGCTGTACAAATTATTTGCGAACTCCTCGAAACCGGAACTCCGGGACCACACGAATCCCTGGAATTGGTACCCACGGTGGTTACGCACCGTGGCAGCACGCTCCGTCCACCCCACGGCAGCTAGCATTTCCCCGTATTAACCCTGCCCCATTCCAGTATCAACAACTTTATCGATACGCATCGTCGATACGCATCGATGATGCCGCAACTACCTTGATCACCCGAAGAAAAAGGAACAGACAATGAAGTCAGCACATAGGAAAACCCGCCCCACCGCCCTGGCCGTCGCTGCCTTGGTCGGATTGCCGCTTGCCCTCTCCGGCTGCGGTTCCTCCTCCGCAGCATCATCCTCGGAAGCCGTCACCGAGGTCTCGGTCATGGACTACTACAACAACGAACCGGACAAGTCATTCATCGGCGACGCCCTCACTGCTTGTGGTACCAAAGCAGGGGTCACCATCAAGCGTGAGACCGTCCCCGGCAAATCACTCATATCCAAAGTGCTCCAGCAGTCGTCGTCCAAGACCCTGCCGGATGTACTGATGCTGGATAACCCTGATTTGCAGCAGATAGCCGCGACGGGTGCCCTGGCTCCCTTGTCGGACTTCAAGATCAGTACCGACAACTTTGCCGAAGGCGTCCTGAGTGCCGGAACGTACAAGGACAAGGTCTACGGACTGGCTCCCACAGTGAACACGATCGCCCTGTTCTACAACAAGGACATTCTGGACAAGGCCGGCGTTACGCCTCCCACCACCTGGGACGAACTCAAGGCCGCCGCGGCGAAACTCACCGCGGGAGACCAGTACGGGCTGGCCTTCAACGCCAACCCCACCTACGAGGGCACCTGGCAGTTCCTTCCGGTCATGTGGTCCAACGGCGGCGACGAGAAGAAGATCGACACCAAGGAGACGGAGCAGGCGCTCCAGCTGTGGACCGACCTGGTCAAGAGCGGCTCAGTATCGTCATCGGCACTGAACTGGACCCAGGCGGATGTGAAGGACCAGTTCATGGCAGGAAAGGCGGCCATGATGGTCAACGGTCCGTGGCAGATCCCGGCCCTGGACAAGCAGCCAACCCTGCAATACGGCGTCGTGAAGATCCCCGTCCGTGAAGCCGGGCAGACCGCGGTTGCCCCTCTCGGCGGTGAAGTATGGACCGTGCCCCAGACAGGAAACAAAGCCCGCCAAGCCAAGGCTGCCGAAGTGGTTGCCTGCCTGAACAGCGACGAGAACCAGTTGGCAATGGCCAAGGTCCGTAACACGATTCCGTCCAAGACCACCTTGGCCGACAAGTTCGCCAGCGAAAATCCCAAGCTCGCAACGTTTACTGAACTGATCAAGACAGCCCGCGCACGAACCGGAGAACTCGGCCAAGAATGGCCGGCTCAAGCCACCAAGATCTACACCGCCATCCAAACCGCACTGACCGGCAATGCCTCCCCCGCTGATGCCCTCAAGCAAGCCCAGGGCCAGTAAGCAGCCGGCCATGTCATTGACAACGGATGTATCTGAAACAACGGGACTCCCCCCGGGGAGCCCGCCCAAGGAGCACTCTCGGGTGACCCCACGGGGTCCGCGGCGGTTTGGCCGCCAACGCAAGGAACGTATTTTCCAGTGGCTGTTCCTCGTACCCGCCGTCATCTACATGGCACTGTTCTTCGGCTACCCCGTGGTCAAGAACGTCGTCATGAGTTTCCAGGACTACACCACGGCCACGTTCTTCACAGGAGAAGCCCCGTGGGTGGGGTTCGCCAACTACGTGACGGTACTGTCGTCGTCGTTATTCTCCACGTCGTTGCTGAATACCGCACTGTTCACCATCGGCTCCATCCTTGGGCAGTTCGTGATCGGGCTCGCATTGGCGATCTTCTTCCAGCGCAAGTTTCCGCTCAACGGCATCCTGAGGTCCCTGCTTCTTCTCCCCTGGCTGCTGCCGCTGATTGTCTCCAGCGCCGTGTGGCGCTGGATCCTGGACAAAGACAGCGGAGCACTGAACCGCTTCCTGGGAGACATCGGCATCATTGATACCGGCGTTCCATGGCTGACCAGTACGTCACTGGCCCTGGTTGCAGTGGTGGGTGTGAATATCTGGATTGGTATCCCGTTCAACCTGACCATTCTTTACGGAGGTCTTCAGGAGATCCCGGATGAGCTCTACGAGGCCGGATCCCTTGATGGTGCCACCGGATGGAAATCGTTCCGGCACATCACCTGGCCCATGCTCCGCCCGGTGGTCAGCGTGGTCTTGGTACTGGGGGTCGTGTACACACTCAAGGTGCTGGACATCATCCTGGGCCTGACCAACGGGGGCCCGGCCAACTCCACCCAAACCATCGCCACGCAGTCCTACGATCTGTCCTTCCACGAGTTCAAGTTCGGTGAAGGTGCGGCTTTGGGCAACGTGCTGGTAATCATTTCCCTGGTCTTCGCGGTCTTGTACCTGCGGGCCAGCCGACGCGCCGTGGACGAGTGAGGACCCCATGACAACCGCACTGCATGCACCCATACGCCGCAAGGCAGCAAGCACCCCGGGCCGCAGGAACTGGGGCTACACGGCGCTGGCCCTGTTCTTCCTGGCCATCATGCTCTTCCCCGTGTACTGGATGGTCAACGCTTCGCTCCAGCCCAACGGCACCACCCTGGAGACCTCCTGGATCCCGTTGAAACCCGATTTCACCGGCTACGCCACGGCCATCAGCGAACAGGCAGGGAACCTCGGGACGAGCCTGATCATCTCGCTGGGCAGCGTGGCATTAAGCCTTGCCATCGCGGCCCCGGCCGCGTACGCCTTGGCCTATTTCAAAGTCCGCGGCGCCGGAATAGTCCTTTTCGCGATCCTGATCAGCCAGATGATTCCGGGGATCGTGGTGGCCAACGCCCTGTACACCGCGTACAACGACCTCGGTTTGCTCAACTCCATCCCCGGCCTGATACTCGCGGATTCGGCGCACGGCATTCCCTTCGCGATCCTCATTATCCGCGCCTTCATGAACGGCATGCCGTCCTCGGTGATCGAAGCGGCAAGGGTGGACGGCGCCGGACATCTACGGGCGTTCTGGTCGATCGTCCTTCCGCTGAGCCGAAACTCGCTGATTACCGCGGGCCTGTTCACGTTCCTGTTCGCCTGGAGCGATTTCCTGTTCGCCCTCACCCTGACCACCACGGAGGCCGTCCGGCCGGTCACGTTGGGCATCTTCCAGTACATCGGCGCGTATGTGAACGACTGGAGTTCGGTCATGGCGACGGCGGTACTCGCCTCCATCCCGGCCATCGTCCTTTTGGTCGCGGCCCAGAAATACATCGCCGCGGGGACCACCGGCGGCGCGGTCAAGTAGACCGCCCCTCATCACTAACAAGGAGCATCACCATGTCTGACATCAAGCCCATCCGCGTCACCGTGTGGAGCGAGAACCGGCACGAGAAGCGCGACGAACTGGTCGCGAAGCTCTACCCCGAGGGAATGCACGGCGCCATCAAGGCAGGTATCGAGGAGAACCTGGGCTCCGACGTCGAGGTCCGGACAGCGACGCTGGACGAAGCGGAACACGGCCTCACCGAGGAAGTCCTCGCCAACACCGACGTCCTCACCTGGTGGGGACACATGTCTCACGCAGACGTCGAGGATGAAATCGTCGAACGCGTTCACCGGCACGTCCTGGCTGGCATGGGGCTGATCGTGCTGCACTCGGGCCACTGGTCCAAGATCTTCACCAAGCTCATGGGGACTTCCTGCACCCTGCGTTGGCGCTCCGAGCAGGACCGTGAACTCGTGTGGACCGTCGACCCCACCCACCCCATCGCCAAGGGAATTCCGCACCCCATCGAGATACCCCAGCAGGAAATGTATGGCGAGTTCTTCGACATCCCCACGCCCGAAGAACTCGTGTTCATCAGCTCGTTCAGCGGCGGCGAAGTATTCCGTTCCGGGTGCACGTTCCGTCGGGGCCACGGCAAGATCTTCTTCTTCAGCCCCGGTGACCAGGACTACCCCGTCTACCACCACAAGGACATCCGAAAGGTAATCGCCAACGCCGTCGAATGGGCCGTCACCGATCGCCCGGAACGCGCCGTCCCGGAACTGCTCCGCTACGACACCAACGACTTCTTCAACGGCAAGAGCTACCAGGGAGCCAACGCGTGAACACCCCCTTTGCCACCATCCCAGACGACGGGAACCGCCTTCGCGTCATCGTTGTCGGCGCCGGAGGGATGGGCCAGGCATGGCTCCGTACCTTGGAGGAATCGCCACTGGTGGAGCTCGTCGGCATCGTTGACCTGGACCTTGAAGCCGCGCGTGCGGCTGCCGCGTCATTGGGCCGTCCCGACCTCCCGGTCGGTGCGCGCACCGCGCAGTTGGCGTCCGACGTCGGCGCCCAGGCAGTCATCAACGTCACCGTCCCGGCGGCCCATCACCCGGTCACCACCGAAGCGCTGGCTGCCGGACTGCCGGTCCTCGGCGAAAAGCCCGTGGCGTCCACCGTGGCGCAGGGTCTTTCCCTGGCAGCAGCCGCGGAATTGCATGGCCAGTTGTTCATGGTCAGCCAGTCACGCCGCTACAACAAGTACCTGTTTGAGGCCAAGCATCTGTCATCGTCCGTGGGGCCGGTCGGCATCGTCTCAGCCGAGTTCTTCAAGGCACCGCACTTCGGCGGGTTCCGTGACGCGATGGACCATCCGCTCCTGCTCGACATGGCCATCCACCAGTTCGACATGGCCCGCTTCCTCCTCGACGCCGATCCCGTTTCGGTGTTCTGCGAGGAATACAACCCTTCCTGGAGCTGGTATCGCGGCGATGCCGGGGCCACCGCCATCTTCGAAATGAGTGGCGGCGAGCGTTTCGTGTTCACCGGCAGCTGGTGCAGCCCGGGACAGGAAACGTCCTGGAACGCCTCGTGGCGCATCAGCGGCGAACACGGAACTGTGCTCTGGGACGGTGACACGCAACCAACTTCCTCGCTTCCCGGCACCTTCGAACCAAAACAGGATCCGGGACAGGAAATCGCTGGCTCATTGCGCGACTTCGTCTCTGCTGTCCGCACTGGAAGCAACCCCATGGGACGCGTCCACCGGAACATCATGAGCGACGGCGGCAGGTCGCCGTCGTGCGTCGACGGCAGCTCGCCAGATGCGTTGACGGCAGCTCGACAGGGCGACCGGAACCCGTCAGAGGTACTCGCCGGCCCGCTCGCGGGCGATCTCAAGAAGCGTGGTGTGGAACGCCACTTCCGCCGGTGCGTACACCTTGTCCTGACGTTGGGCCAGCAGTACGCGCCGCAGGGGCGCGCCGGCGCCAAGGCCCAGGACCCTGACGTCGGGATGCTGCAGCGCCACAGCTGTCTTGGGCACCATGGCTACGCCCATTCCGACACTCACCATGGCTTGGGCTTCCTGGTAGTCATTGGCCAGGAAACCAATGGTGGGTTCAAAGCCGGCGTCGTGTGCGGACCGCTGGAGAACTTCCACCACGGGGTGGGCATCAGCGCGGACAATCCACGACTCTTTCCTGAGTTCGCCCATGGTTACTTCGTCACGGTCGGCCAACGGATGTCCTTTGGCAACGAGGATGACGGTGCTCTCCTGGAAAACCTCGGTGGTCCTGATGGAGTCGTCTTCGAAGGGGTTCCAAGGGTAGTCCCAGAGCAGGCAGAGGCCTGTTACTCCGGACTCGAGGTCCGAAACCAACTCATCGAACCGGGCACTTCGAACCGACAGGCTGATGGCCGGGTACCTCTTCTTGAAGGCGCGGATCACCACGGGGAGGAAAGATCCCGCGAGCGTGGGAAAGGTACCAATCGTCAGGGACCCCCGCCGCAGACCCGCGATCTGGTCCAGGTCCGACTGTGCTGCCCGGATCTGCCCGACGATCTTCCGCGCATGGCCTGCCAGTACTTGGCCGGCTTCGGTGGGAACCACTCCACGGGAGCGTCGGTTCAGCAGCGGCTGCCCCACCTCTTGCTCGAGCTTGCGCAATTGCTGCGATACTGCCGACGGGGTGTACATCATGGTGTCYGCCGCGGCAGTGATGGATCCCTGCTCGACAACCTCCACGAGCAAGGCGAGCCTGCGGAGATCATATAAATCACGGGCTTCATCGTTAAGCATTTCTGCACCCTTCTGAATGATTTGTTCATTCTATACACGCCCCTGCCTCTGCGCGTGGCAGAAAGCCCGATCAACTGTCCCATCTCCGATGAAGATCATCGATTCAGCCATGCTCCGTCAGTGAATGAAGCGATACTACATACTCCTTCAGATATTGCACATTGTCTTCATGTGTGATCCGGCTCATGCTGATTGAAGAGGCCGCCGGGTAACGGCAGAAGGAGTGCAGGACAGATGAAGATAGAAGCGGAATGGATGCGTGGAGGCACCAGCAAGTGCTGGGTCTTCGAGACCGAAACCCTGAACGAAACGAGCATCGACCTTGACGAATTGCTTCCACGACTTTTTGGAAGCCCCGATTCACGGCAAATCGACGGGGTGGGCGGCGCTACCTCCACCACCAGCAAGGCGATGATCCTTCGCCGCCCTTCAGACCCCTCCGTTGACGTGGAATTCACTTTCGCCCAGGTAGGGATCGAAGAAGCCACCGTGGACTGGGGCAGCAACTGCGGAAACTGCTCAGCAGTAGTGGGTCTGTATGCCATCGAAAAGGGCTGGGTCACCCCAAAGGGTGACACCACTCGAATTGTCACCCGCAATACCAACACCGGGCAGCTCATCATCCAACAGGTGGCCACTCCCTCCGGAGCCTTGCCCATCGTTCCGGACGCGCAGATGCCAGGCGTTGCCTTTCCCGGTTTCAAAGTGGGCCTCGGCTTCCAGGACCCGGCAGGCAAGACCACCGGAGAGCTGCTACCCACGGGGACGGCAAGCGAAACGGTCCTTGCCGGCGGGAAATCCTGGACAGTATCGATGGTGGATGCCGGCGCCCCGGTCGTCATCGTCCGTGCCGAAGACCTCGGACTCGACATATCCCGCTACGACACGTGGACGGAACACGTGGAGCAGCATCTGGAAACACTGGACGCCATTCGCCGCCAGGCAGCAGTGCGCATGGGGATGGCAGCGACTCCTGCGCAAGCAGCCCGCGCCGTACCCAAGTTGGCAATCGTCGGCGCTCCCGGCGATTCAGGTCCGGACTGCGACGTCAACGTCATGATGCTCTCCATGGGCAAGCCGCATCCAGCCTTGGCCATCACCGGCAGCATCGCCCTGACGCTCGCCGCACGCACACCCGGAACAGTACTCAACGCCATCACCGGCAACGCAGTCCATCCAACGCTGAAGCTCCGCACACCTGCCGGTGTCATCGAAACCTGGAGCGAGGAGCACCAAGGCTCCATCCTGGTAGGCGTTGACCGGACAGCCCGCACCATCGCCACCAGCATCATCCACCTCCCGGAGACTCTCGGCAACGCCGTCGAAGCCTCACTGGAAACAGCCACTCGATGAGGAGAGAACACCATGGCTAAGACTATTTACCAACCAGCTCCCGACGCCGAGAGCGATATCAAGGACGAGAGTTCCAAGCGTCCCACTACGCGCCGCCGTATCCTGCTGGTAACGGTTGCCGCTTCCGTCATCCTGGGTCTGGTCGCCATCCTGTTCGGGGGTGCCCTGTTCAACCCGGCGGCCACCCCGGAATCGGAGCCGACCATGACCGCCACGCAGATCATCCCGCTGGTCATACTCGTGGTGATGTTCGTTGTCGCCACGAAGTGGCCTTTGAACATCGGAGTGATGGGGCTGGTAGCCTCCTTCGGCGTCGGCTACTTCATGCTTGGCATGAGCGACAAGGAAATCCTTGCTGACTTCCCCGCCAACATCGTCATCACCATCATTGGCGTGACGTACTTCTTCAGCATGGCCCAGCGCAACGGCACCGTCGACATCATCGTCCAGACCTGCGTCCGGCTGGTCCGGGGCAAAACCCTGCTGCTGCCCTGGGTGTTCTTCCTTCTGGCCGCAGCCCTGACGTCACTGGGCACCTTCTCCCCCGCCGCCGTCGCCCTGCTGGCCCCAGCAGCGATCGGACTGGCCTACGAATCACGCATCCACCCCGTCCTGATGGGCGCCTTCATCATCAACGGCGCCCACGCGGGTGGATTCTCCCCGCTGTCCGTGGCCGGCGTCCTGGTTCACGACATCGCAGTGAAGAACGGCTTCCCCATCTCGCAGGGTGCGCTCTTCGGGGCAAGCTTCGCGCTCAACCTCATCCTTTCCATCCTCACCGTGGTTCTGTTCGCCCTGCTCGGAAAGCTCCGCGACGGCGCGGCCGGCCAGCACGCCGACCTCGACACGACGCGCACTGCACGCCCCCACGGCCAGCAGCTCCTCACGCTTGCACTGATTGCCGCCATGCTCGTCTGCGCCTTGGGCTTCCACATGCCCATCGGCTTCGTGGCGCTTTCCGCCGGACTTCTGCTGGCCCTGGTCAACATCAAGGAACACCGGACCTTCATCGGCGGGGTCTCCTGGTCGACCGTTCTTCTGGTCGCAGGCATGATCACCTACGTCTCACTGCTCCAGCACGTGGGTGTCATTGACACCCTCGCCGAACAAGCGCTCGCGCTCGGGGCACCGCTGCTCATCGCACTGGTCCTCTGCTACGTGATCGGCGTCGGTTCAGCTTTCGCCTCTTCCACCGCCCTCCTCACGGCTTTCATTCCTTTGGCCGGACCGCTGCTGGCAACAAGCTCGCTCAGCGCCTCCGGGACGGTGGCAGCCCTTGCCATTGCGGCAACCGTGGTGGACGTGTCCCCCTTCTCCACTGACGGAGCACTGGTTGTGGCCAACGCCCGTGAAGACGACCGCCAGCGCGTCTACAAGCAGCTCATGGCCTACGCGGGCGGCGTGGTCCTCGTCGCCCCGGCCCTGGCCTGGGCACTGCTGGTACCGACCGGAATCATGTAGGGGACTCCGGCGGCACCGAGCCTCCAAGACCTGCCGAAACAATCACTCCCGGCGGGCGTTCGGAATCACATCCTGCACACCATCGCAACAGGTAGCCCGAAGGACGGGCGCAGGACTGGATGCCAACGCACCTTTGGCAGGGCCACCAAACGGTGGCCCTGCCAAAGGCATGTCCAACCCCGCTCAGCTCTCCCTGGCCTTCCGTGTGGCCGCATCATTGGCCTTCTGCAGCGCCTGCACGAGTTCGTCCTTGGACATCTTCGAACGGCCACTGATCCCAAGCTGTTGCGCCAGTTGGTATAGGTGGCCCTTGGAAGCATTGGCATCAACTCCCCCTGCCGTTGGCATGGGCGAATCGACGCCCCCTTCGGCGTGGGCGTCCGAAGGACCTCGCTCTTCCTTGGGCTCCCAGTGGTCCCCCACCTTCTCGTAACTGTGTTTCAAGGCGGCAAATGCGGTCCGGGCTGCCCGGCTGGAATCATTGCCATAGGACTCCATTGCCGAATCGTAGGTCTTGGCGAACGTATCCTGGGCCTTTTGCTCCGAACGCTGCAGCGTCGATGGCAGTTCGTTCTTGAGGGCGTGATGGGTCTTCCCGGTCTTGGGCATGCCGCCTCCAGCTGTCGGGCCCGGGCGCACCGGGCCATTTCGATAAGCCAAGCATGCTTGGTACTTCTCGACAAGCGGCCACGGATGGCCTCTGCGCATCCCGGTGCTGCCTGTCCTGGCTGTCCTGTTCTCCGTCAGTTGATAATCTCGCCGCGATCGTCGGCAAGGATTGCTGCCAAGCGGTCCTTCCAGGCTTGCAGGGCCTCCGGCGCGAGCCGCGTCCAGTCCGTGACCTCACCGACCACCCTCAGCGGTGCAGTGCTCCGATAGGACCTGGTGGGATTTCCCGGAAATTTCTTGTCCGTGACGTTTGGATCGTCCTCGAACGTCCCGGTCGGCTCCACCTCGTACACCCGCGGCTCACCCTCACCGGCCGCGAGTTCCGCAGCGAGACCTGCCCCGTCCCGCAGCGCCGTGAAATAGATATGGTTCATCACTACTTCGGGACGGTAGTTCGACCTGAAGCCCGCCCGCAGCAGGTCTCCTGTGCGGAGCCTGGCTTTAGTGCCGTGAAAAAAGGGGCCAGTATCCGGAAGCTCGTTCACAGCTACAGCTTATTGGGTGGCCGGAAGGGGCGAAAAGCGCGCTTCTTTGGTCGTTTCGTCATGCCGGACGAGCGTTTTGTACCTAGGGAACTGACACTCCCGGGTTAGAGGCTTGAGGAACAGCATTACCGCCCTATCAAGGAGATCACTGTGACGACGTACAACCTGGCCCTGATTGGTTTCGGAGGCGTGAACCGCGCCTTGGCCGAGCTGATCCGCGATGAACCCGGACGATTCGCTTCCCTCGGCTTCGAGCTCCGCATCGTAGCGATCACCGACCTGGCTTTTGGTTCGCTTGTCCAAGGTGAGGGCATCGATCTGGCCTCGGTTCTGGCCATGCCGCGAGGCTCGACCTTCGAGGGTCTCCCCGGCGGCAGCCCGGACCCGCGAAACGAGGACGTCATCAAGAACAGCCCGGCCGACATCGTCGTCGAAGCAACTTTCACCAGTCCCGTTGACGGGGAACCCGCCGTTTCGCATGTGAAGTGGGCCCTTGAGTCGGGCAAGCATGTGGTGACCACCAACAAGGGTCCCGTGGCCTTGCACGGCCAGGAACTTCGCACACTAGCAGCCGAGAACGGCGTCCGCTTCGAGTACGAAGGCGCTGTCATGAGCGGAACACCCGTCATCCGTCTGGCGCACAAGATGCTCGGAGGTCTGGAACTGAACGCGGTTCAGGGGATCCTGAACGGGACCAGCAACTACGTGCTTGGCCGCATGGAAGCCGGATTGGGCCTGGATGAAGCCATTTCCGAAGCCCAGGCTCTCGGATATGCCGAGGCTGATCCGACCGCCGACATTGGAGGGTCCGATGTCCGGTTGAAGGTCGCGATCCTGGCCAACGAATTGCTGGGGGCAAGCATCCGCCCCGGCGATGTGGAGACCACCGGTATCCAGGACATCACCAGCGACGACGTTACCCAGGCCTTGGCGGGCGGCTCCCGGTGGAAGCTGATCGGCGAGGCACGCCGTGAAGAAGATGGCCGCATCGTCGCTACCGTCCAGCCCGTAGCCCTCCCGGCGGATCACCCGTTGGCTGGCATTTCCGGTGCCACCAATGCAGTGTCCTTCACCACCGACCTGCTCGGTGCAGTTACCGTGTCCGGCCCGGGCGCTGGTCGCGTCGAAACCGCCTACGCCCTCATTTCCGACATCATCGCCGTCGACGAATTCGCCAAAGGAGCCGTCCGTGCCTGAGACAGCCATTGCCGAGTCTCCCGTGAAAGCCGTCGCCGAGCACTTGGTGGTGCGTAACAAGTTCGACGGCGGCCCCCTGGCCACCCTGCCCCAGTGCACTGAGGCGGAGGTACGTGTCGAGCTCATCCGTGCCGCGGCCTCCGCTCCGGCAGCGGCGGCCATGCCACGCCACGAGCGTGGCAGGATTCTGGATTCCGCTGCGGAACTGTTGCAGCAGCGGTCGCAAGAGGTCGCGGAGCTGATTGTCGCCGAGGCAGGGAAAACCATCAAGCAGGCCCGCAAGGAAGTCTCCCGCGCGGTGAACACGCTCAAGCTTTCAGCGGCGGAAACCCGCCGGAACGTCGGCGAAGTCGTCCCGTTCGATTCCTTCGCAGGTTCGGAGAACCGACAGGGCTGGTTCACCCGTGAACCACTCGGGCTCATCGCGGCGATTACGCCCTACAACGACGCGTTGAACCTGGTGGCCCACAAGCTCGGCCCTGCTATCGCCGGCGGCAACACAGTCATCCTCAAGCCCTCCCAACTGACACCCTTGACCGCCATTCTCCTGGTGGACCTGCTGCGTGAGGCCGGTCTTCCCTCAGACTTCGTCACCGTTGTCCTCGGTGACCGGACAGTCGCGCAAACCATCATCTCCTCCAAGCTGGTCCGCATGGTCTCGTTCACCGGAGGATTCGCCACGGGCCGGGCCATCGCCGCGAATGCCGGAATCAAGCGCCTTTCCATGGAACTTGGTGGTAATGCCCCCGTCATCGTCTTCGACGACGCCGACATCCCAGCAGCCGTCGAGGCCAGTGTGTCCGGTTCGTTCTGGGCAGCCGGCCAGAACTGCATCGGCGCGCAGCGGATCCTTGTCCAACGCCCAGTGTTCGAGACCTTCCTGGAGGCCTTTGTCACCCAAACCGCCGCGCTGAAAACCGGCGACCCCCGCAACGAACACACCGATGTCGGACCGATGATCAGCCACGACTCCGCCGCCGAAGCGAAACGGAAGATCGATGAGGCCGTAGCGGCCGGGGCGAAACTGCTGACCGGGGGGACCCTTATCGGGCCGGTCCTCACCCCTGCCGTGCTCACCGGGGTGCCCCGGACCTGCGAGGCCTGGAGCGAGGAACTGTTCGCACCGGTCGTCCTTATTGAACCGTTCGACACCGCTGAGGAAGCCATCGAACTGGCCAACGACAGCGAGTACGCGCTGCAGGCCGGCGTGTTCACCAAGGACCTCAACCGGGCCTTGCAGACCGCCAAAGCCATCGACGCCGGCGGTGTCATGATCAACGATTCCTCCGACTACCGACACGATGCCATGCCGTTCGGCGGCTCGAAGTACGGCAGCATGGGCCGCGAAGGGGTCCACTTCGCCTACGAGGAAATGACGCAACCCAAAGTCATTGCGATCGCCTCATGAGCACCAGCACCGGACATGAAACCAGGATCAGGATCGAACGGGACAGCCTGGGCTCCTTGGCCGTTCCTACATCCGCCCTCTGGGGCATCCACACCGAACGGGCGATCCTCAATTTCCCCATCAGCGGCCTCCAGCTCGGAACCCACCGTCACCTCGTCCGCGCCCTCGCGGTTGTGAAGAAGGCCGCGGCCCTGACCAACACCGAGCTGGGCCTGATCCCGGACGATATTGGCCTGGCGATCGCCTCGGCCTGCGACACAGTTGCCTCCGGCGAGGTCGACGATGCGTTCCCCGTGGACGTCATCCAGGGCGGGGCAGGAACCTCGACGAACATGAACGCCAACGAGGTCATCACCAACTTGGCCCTGGAGTCCCTGGGTCACCCCCGGGGGTCCTACGAAGTGATCGACCCGATCGGGCACGTCAACAAATGCCAGTCCACCAACGACGTCTACCCGACAGCCGTGCGCTTGGCCCTCGTGTTCGCACTCGAAGACCTGCTGAAACAACTGGCCCTGTTGTCCGAATCGTTCGCCGAACGCGGCCACGTGTTCGCGGACATCCCCAAAATCGGACGCACGCAATTGCAGGACGCCGTGCCCATGACGCTCGGGCAGGAATTCACTGCCTTCGCCGTCACGCTCGAGGAAGACCAGCGCCGCCTTCGCGAAGCAGCCGCCCTGCTGCGCGAATGCAGCCTGGGCGCCACAGCGATCGGCACCGGCATCACCGCGGACCCGCGGTATGTGGAGCGGGTCATCGACAAGCTTTCTGCGGTCAGCGGGGTCCAGTTGACCCGTGCCCACGATTTTGTTGAAGCAACTTGGGATACCGGGGCGTTCATGACGTTCTCCGGGGCACTCAAACGCACTGCCATCAAGCTCTCCAAAATCTGCAGTGACCTGCGCCTGCTATCCAGCGGACCCCAGACAGGGCTCGCAGAGATCCGGCTGCCCCCGCGGCAAGCGGGCTCCTCGATCATGCCTGGAAAGGTCAACCCGGTCATCCCCGAGGTCATCAACCAGATTGCGTTCTTAGTCGCTGGCGCCGATGTCACTGTCACCATGGCAGCTGACAACGGACAGCTTCAGCTGAACGCGTTCGAGCCGGTCATCGCCCACGCCTTGCTGCAGTCACTGAGTTGGCTGACCAACGGCTGCGACGTCCTGCGCGAGCTATGCGTCTCCGGCGTCGAAGCCAACGAAGCACTGCTTCGGTCCAGGGCACGCGCGTCCACGGCCCAGGCCACGGCACTGCTGCCCGTCCTGGGGTACGCGGTGGCAGCCGGGGTCGCCCACAGGGCACTCGTCTCAGGACAGAGTGTCTTCGACATCGCTGTCAGTGAGGGCCTGCTCCAGCCCGAGCAGGCGGAAAGATTGATGGCCGCCGATTCCTGCAGGGATGCGATCAGCGTGGTGACTGCCTGTCAATGACCGTCGAGAGTGACAACGCGGTAGTGATGTCACGGACTCCGGGGAACTCAGAAACCTGCCTCCAGATCTCCTGGATCCTTGCAGCGTCCGGAGCCTCGACCCGGACGATGAGATCGAGTTCGCCGCTTACCACATCACAGGTAGCGATTTCGGGAATGGCCCGCAGGCCGGCGATGACATCACTGCCGCGCATGCGGTCATGCCGTTGGATCATCAACACGGCATTCACGGTCCGGGTGGCCTCAGCTGCAGACTCCCTGATGGTGTAGCCCTTGATGAAGCCATCACGCTCCATCCGCTCGATCCGCTGCCGCACGGCATTGCGGGACAGGAGTACCTTCTCGCCCAGCTGCGCCAGGCTGATGCGGGCGTTGCGCCGAAGCTCCGCCAGAATCTGGGCATCTATGCCATCACG
This sequence comes from Paenarthrobacter sp. TAF1, assembly GCF_052113825.1. Classification (NCBI taxonomy): domain Bacteria; kingdom Bacillati; phylum Actinomycetota; class Actinomycetes; order Micrococcales; family Micrococcaceae; genus Paenarthrobacter; species Paenarthrobacter sp. TAF1. Next base: position 175,579 of record NZ_JBFRDO010000006.1, on the reverse strand, counting down.
TGGGCTTCCGGGCACGGGTACTCCTGACTCAGGGTTTTGCATGTCGCTGGCCGGATCCCCACGTGCGTTGGCGACGAGGGCGGCGCACAACAACATATCCCATCCGGGCAGGCCCGCCGTGCCACCCTTCCTGATACCACCGGATAGAACGCAACGCTGTCAGTGGTGCAGTTGCATGCGTTGGAGGACAGTGGCAGAAATTTCCTCCACGGACATGGAAGCGGAGTTCACATAGGGAATGTTGTTGGCCCGGTACATGTCTTCGGCGTTGCGCAACTCGAAGGTGCATTGGTTCAGCGATGCGTAGCTGCTGCCCGGCCGGCGTTCCTGACGGATCTGGCTCAGCCGGACGGGTTGCGACGTCAGTCCAAAGCACTTGCTTGCGAAAGGCAGCAGGGGCGCAGGTAGTGACATGTTGTCGAAATCTTCCTCGACCAAGGGGAAGTTCGCGGCAAGGATGCCGTGCTGCAGGGCCAGATACATGGTGGTCGGAGTCTTACCGCAACGGGAAGGAGCGATAAGAATCAGCTCGGCGCGTTCGAGCGCCCGAAGTGATTGGCCGTCGTCGTGTTCGATGGCATATTCGACGGCGGCCATGCGGGACTGATAGCGGACGGCATCCCCCACGCCGTGGGCCTGGCCCGGTTTTCCGTTGGCCGTTGCGCCGAGGGTCTGTTCAAGTTTCCCGATGTGCGCACCGAACAGGTCGAAAAACTGCCCGCGGCTTTTGGAGAGAACCGCACGGATGTCCTGCCCGACGGCCGTGGAAAAGATGATCGGGTCAGGACCTGTGGCCGCAACCCGGTCGATCAGCGCAACGACCTCGCGCGCCTGCTCGATGGTAGTGATGAAGGGGATGGTGCGCCGCTCTAGCCGTTGGCCAGGAAACTGGGTGAGCAGCGTATTGCCGAGCGTCTCGGCCGTAATCCCGGTGCTGTCGGAGAGAAAGAACACCGTGGGGGAAGGCACGGAGCCTGCCCCCACGGTTTGATGCTCGGTCATTTAGACGGTGGGGCTGGTGACGTTGGTTGAGCGGGCCAGGCGCAGCCAGGTCTCAGTCACCGCGTCCGGGTTCAACGAGATGGAGCTGATGCCTTGCCCCAGGAGCCACTCGGCAAAGTCCGGGTGGTCGCTGGGTCCCTGACCACAGATCCCGACGTACCGTCCCTTGGCTCGGCAGGCGGCAATGGCCATTTCCAGCAGTTTGGTCACAGCCGGATTGCGCTCATCGAAGCCTTCGGCCACAAGAGCGGAGTCACGGTCGAGGCCCAAGGTGAGCTGGGTCAGGTCGTTGGAACCGATCGAGAAGCCGTCAAAGTACTCCAGGAACTCATCGGCCAGGAGCGCGTTCGCGGGCAGTTCGCACATCATCACGATCTCCAGCCCGTTTTCTCCCCGCCTCAGCCCGTTGGCCGCGAGCAGCTCGGTCACGCCGCGTGCCTCGTCGAGGGTCCGCACGAACGGAACCATGAGCTTGATATTCGTCAGGCCCATCTCGTTGCGCACAAACTTCAGTGCTTCGCATTCGAGTTCGAAGGCCTGCCGGAAGGCCGCAGAGAGATACCGGGAGGCGCCCCGGTAGCCGATCATCGGGTTTTCTTCTTCGGGTTCGAAGGCCGGACCGCCCACCAGGTTGGCGTATTCGTTCGATTTGAAGTCCGAGAGCCGGATGATCACTGGCTCCGGTGCGAAGGCCGCGGCGATGGTCGAGATGCCCTCGGCCAGGCGCTTGACGTAGTAATCGCGGGGGCCGTCGTAGGCGGCGATCTTTTCCTGGATGAGACGGACGGTGTAATCGTCCAGTGTTGCCGGGCGCTCGATCTCTCCGGCCACTGCCAGCAAGGCGTTGGGGTGGACACCGATCTGGCGGTTGATGATGAACTCCAGCCGGGCCAGGCCGACGCCATGGTTGGGGAGCTTGGCGAAACTGAATGCCTGCTCCGGGGTTCCGACGTTCATCATGATCTTCACCGGAGCCTCCGGCATGGTCTCCAGGCTGGTCTCCTGGAGCGTGTAATCCAGCAGGCCTTCATACACGAGCCCCGCTTCGCCCTCGGCACAGGACACCGTCACCGGGGCGCCGTCCTTGAGGATCTGCGAGGCGTATCCTGTGCCGACGACCGCAGGGATGCCCAGTTCGCGGGCGATGATCGCAGCGTGGCAAGTCCGCCCGCCACGGTCCGTGACGATCGCAGCAGCCTTCTTCATGATCGGTTCCCAGTCGGGGTCCGTCATGTTCGCGACAAGAACGTCGCCCTCCTGGAACGAGGCCATCTGGTCAATCGAAGACAGTACCCGGACCTGGCCGGCGCCTATGCGCTGACCGATCGCGCGCCCCTCGACCAAGACTGTGGACCGCTCGGTGAGCGTGTAGCGGGACGTGACGCCCGCTGCCTTGCGTGACTCAACCGTTTCCGGGCGGGCCTGCAGGATGTAGAGCTCCCCATCCACACCGTCCTTGCCCCACTCGATGTCCATGGGACGGCCATAGTGCCGCTCGATCGCCACGGCATGGCGGGCAAGCTGCTCGACCTCCGCGTCGGTCAGGCTGAACCGGCTCCGGGAGTCCTGCGGCACGGGGATGAAGTCGACGGTCCGGCCGACCTCTTCGGATTCCGTGTACACCATCTGCACGGCCTTCCCGCCCAGACCGCGCTTGAGAACTGCCGGCCGGCCCGCCGCCAAGGCAGGCTTGTAGACATAGAATTCGTCAGGGTTCACTGCCCCCTGGACCACAGCTTCCCCCAGTCCGTAAGACGACGTGATGAACACGGCGTCGGTGAAGCCGGTTTCGGTGTCCATGGTGAACATGACGCCGGAGGCGCCGACGTCGGAACGAACCATCCGCTGGATACCGGCAGAGAGCGCTACTTCCGAATGCGTGAATCCATGGTGGACCCGGTAGGCAATCGCCCTGTCGTTGTACAGCGACGCGAAGACGTCCTTGATCGCGTGCAGGATGTTTCCGATTCCACGGATGTTCAGGAATGTCTCCTGTTGCCCGGCAAAGGAAGCATCGGGGAGGTCCTCGGCCGTGGCGCTGGAACGCACCGCCCACGACACGTCCGCACCATGCTCCCCGGTCAGGCGCTCATAGGCGGTCCGGATGTCTTCTTCCAAACCCGCGGGGAACGGGGTCTCCCGGATCAGGGTACGGATTTCCTGGCCAACCTTGGCCAAAGCGGCGACGTCGCCGCTGTCCAGGCCCTCAAGAATCTGTTCAATCCTCGCATCCAGCTTCGACTCCGCCAGGAAACGCCGGTAAGCGTCCGCCGTCGTCGCGAAACCGCCCGGAACCTTCACCCCTGCAGAGGCGAGATTTCGAACCATTTCCCCAAGCGATGCATTTTTGCCGCCAACCTGGTCAAGGTCGGACAAGCCAAGCTCAGAAAACCAAAGAACGTTAGTCATAAATTGTGTCCTCCATTGGGCACGCTCTGACAAGCGCTAAAAAAACTAGGTCTTGCAAGGATCAGGGTCGCTGGGGCTGGATGCAAACAAATGTGACACGTTCAACAGAAATGGACGGTAACGGGAGATCGCCCACCCATGACGTCAAGGGAAACCGGCTTGCGGCCCCTTCTGTCGGTTCCAGGGAGCCCATTTGGACCAGGGCGTAGTGTTGGCGGTGGACGAAAGGAGCACTTCATGAAGAAAATCCTCATGGTACTGACCAGCGTTTCCGAGCTCGGTGATACGGGCGAAAAGACCGGCTACAACGTGGCCGAAGCCGCACATCCGTGGAAGGTCTTCAAGGATTCGGGCCACTTCGTCGATTTTGCTTCCATCAAGGGCGGCCAGCCTCCCAGCGACGTAGTAGACACCGATGATCCCGTCCAGGTTGCTTTCACGCAGGACGAGACGACGCGCGCCGGGCTCTACAACACTGCCCGCGTCGACGTCATAGACCCGGAGCAATATGATGCCGTCTACCTCGTGGGAGGTCACGGCACCATGTGGGATTTCCCCGACAGTGAAGGACTGCAGCGGCTGGTAGCGAGCGTTTACGACGCCGGTGGCTTGGTGGGCGCTGTCTGTCATGGTCCCGCCGGGCTGCTGAATGTGGAATTGAAGGATGGTTTCCGGCTCGTCCAGGGTCGGGACGTGGCCGCATTCACCAACGACGAAGAAGTCGCCGCCGGGAAGGACAAGGTCATCCCGTTCTTTCTTGCCGACCGTTTGGAAGAACAGGGAGCGCACCATGTCTCCGCAGGTGTCTTTGAAGAGAAAGTCGTCGTGGATGAACGGCTGGTAACCGGACAGAATCCTGCCTCGGCAGCTGGTGTGGCGAAGGAAATGGAGAAACTCTTCGCCGAGGTTATCCACCATGAAAAAGCTGAGGAGCAGCACGAGGCGGAAGCGCTGCGCGCTGAGAAGGACGCGGAAAAGGACGCCAAAAAGAAAGCGGCGGCCGACGCCGGACACTAGGTAGCAGCATTCGACCGAACGGCCCTCCCAAGTGGGGGCCGTTCCGTCTGCCGAAGTTGCTGTCGCTCACTGCAGGACGCACTCGGCGGCCGGGCAGTTGGCCGTAAATCTGAAGGCGGCGTAGCCTCCAGCGACCGTGAACTGACCGCGGTGACAGCCGCCGTCGGGTATCTCTTCACCCGTCGGGTTTAAGGTTGGGGTAACAGTCAGAGCGCGATTGTCTTGAAAATGACTGTCTTGAAAAAACAGGAATGGTTGTCCTTGGTGCAGCCGAGCCATCACATGAGAGGTGACACAGCGTGCCTGAAGTGACCTCAGCGCCAGGGCACGGTCCCCACGGCGACCTGTGTTCTGCATTCCTCGAGGAACTGCCCATCGCCGGAGCGGCAGTGTCGATATTCGGAGGTTCTGCGGCCGAAACCCTGATGTGCGCATCCGACGCTACAGCTGCGCGGCTTGATGAGCTTCAGTACGATCTTGGAGACGGACCACGGTGGGATGTTTTCCGTACCCATCTGCCGGTCATGATCAACGATCTGAGCCACGCTGGAGTCCGCTCGTGGCCCGCCTTTGCAGAAGCAGCAAGCAGTACTGATGCAAAGGCGCTCTTCGTGTTCCCCTTGCTGGCCGGTGACCTGGTTATCGGCGTCGTGGAACTTTACTGCACCTCACCGCGCGAACTCAGCACTGAGCAGGGCGCCCGTGCCGCCCGGATTGCCAACCGGACGGCATGGACATTGCTGCGGGGATTACTGCCGGACGGTGATACCGGGACTGCCACCGTTCCGCTGGCACGGCGGGAAATCCACCAGGCTACCGGGATGGTGCTGGTCCAGACAGGAAGCACCGCCGACGAAGCGTTGCTGCTGCTGCGAGGCCACGCCTTCGCCAGCGGACGTTCTTTGCAGGACACCGCAATGGACGTCGTGAACAGACGGCTTGATTTCACGCCGGCAGCGGGCGCCACCGATACCGGCCCACAGTAAAATGCTGACATGGTAATAAAAAGCAGAGCCGAGCGTCTTAGCGACACATTCGTGAAGCTTACCGACACGCTCGTTGCCGACTACGACGTCCTGGATCTGCTTCACACCCTCGTGGAAGACGCCGTCGATTTGCTCGATGCTGCCCAGGCAGGGCTGTTGCTCTCTGACGCTGACGGGAACCTGCAGCTGCTGGCTTCAACCAGCGAGCAAAGCCAGCTGGTGGAGTTGCTCCAACTTGAAGCCGGCGCCGGTCCCTGCGTGGAGTGCTACCGGACTGGAGCTGTCGTCACCGTCGACGACATCAGGGACCTTGGCGAACGCTGGCCAGCCTTCCAGCAAATCGCCCTGGACATGGGTTTCCGGTCAGTGCATGCAGTACCAATGCGCGTCCACACAAGGGTTATCGGTGCCATGGGTCTGTTTGGCGCCGAAACGGGTGCCTTGAATCCCGAAGACGCGGCCATAGCCCAGGCCATGGCCGACGTAGCAACCATCAGCCTTCTGCAGGAACGGACTATTCGGGAAGCGGGCATCCTTAACGATCAACTGCAACGGGCTCTGACCACCCGGGTGCTCATCGAGCAGGCCAAGGGTGTCATCGCGCAGACCAAGAACCTGGACATGGACAGTGCCTTCAACGTGCTGCGCGCACATGCACGCTCCACCCGGCAAAATCTCCACGACGTTGCTGAAACTATCGTCAAGCGCACCCTGATGATCTAGCACTCCCGTTGGGACAATTCGCAATGGATCGCCCGCCGTAGTCCATCTCCTATGGACTCACGGAACCTTCCGTGCCTACGCTTGAGTTGTTGCCCCAGACCTCGGCATTGCTTGCCAGCGCACCGCTTTTCCAGCGCATCGCTTTTCCAGCGCATCCGAGGAGGCAACACCTTGTCGCTCATTAACCAGCCGCCGCCGGTCGTTCCCCCACGTTCGCCTTCCCCCGCGCAGGCATCGTCGGGAGTCCGGGTCAACAAAGTCACCAGCAGCTATGCGGGGCTCTTGACATTAATCAAGGAAGCCGGATTGCTTGAGCGGTCGCGGCGTTACTACCTGGTGCTGCTGACGCTGCTTGGCGTTTCGGGCGCCGGCGTCTGGGTGGCGTTCTTCCTCCTGCGTGACTCCTGGCTCCAGCTCGCCGTCGCCGGCGCGCTCGGCGTCGTTTTCACGCAGTTCGCGTTGCTCGGCCATGAAGCAGCGCATCTTCAGGTGTTCTCGTCCCGCGCGGCAAACGAATGGACCGCCCGTCTGCTCGCCACCCTGATGGTGGGCATGAGCTACGCCTACTGGACAGACAAACACTCACGGCACCATGCACGGCCGAACGTGGTCAACAAGGACCCGGACATCGCTCCAGGCGCCATCATCTTCCACAACGAATTGCCGGGCAACCGTGGTCGGTTCTCCAGGGCCTACGGCAAACGACAGGGCTATCTCCTGTTCCCCCTGCTTTTGTTCCTTGGCTGGACTCTGCACATCGATTCGCTGAAGTATTTGCTGCGTCGAGGGCCGGTCAAGTTCCGGTGGCTTGAGCTGGGCCTGCTGGGTCTGCGTTTCGGCACCTATCTCGGAATATTGTTCCTCGTCCTGTCCCCGGGTGTTGCCGCTGCGTTCATCGCGGTTCAAGTCGCGGTCTTTGGTTTGTACATGGGCGGGACCTTCGCGCCAAACCACAAAGGGATGCCGATCCTTCCTGAAAACAGCCGTGCCGACTTCCTGACCCGACAGGTGCTCACTTCCCGCAACATCACGGGTGGGAAGTTTGTGACGTTCTTCATGGGTGGCCTCAACTACCAAATCGAACACCACCTCTTTCCGGATATGCCCCGCAGGCACCTTCGCGAGGCGAGCAACATCGTCAAAGCGCACTGCCTTCTCCTGGATATTCCCTATACCGAGACCGGGCTGATGCGCTCATATTCAATCGTCATCCAGTACTTGAATAAGGTTGGCCTCGCCGCTGCCGACCCCTTCACCTGTCCCCTCGCCGGCCAACACAGGCCATAACGGTGCGACACTCTTGACCCTGCCAAAGCCAAGAGTTCACGACTCAAGCAATCCATTACCGGACCCCTCCTCTTCCTCTTCATCCTCGGCGATGTGTTGGGTGCAGGGATCTACGCACTGGTGGGCAAGGTCGCGGGCGAGGTGGGAGGGGCCATCTGGATTCCCCTTGCCCTGGCGCTTTTCCTCGCAATGCTGACGGCGGGGTCCTACGCAGAGTTGGTCACAAAATACCCCAAGGCCGGCGGAGCAGCCGTCTTTGCTGAACGGGCCTTCAAAGCACCGGTGATTTCGTTCCTCGTTGGTTTTTCCATGCGGCCTGATCCACACCATCCACGGGCAGATGGTTAGGCTGGGTGGATGGCGACACTTATCCTCGTGCGGCACGGCCGCACCACTGCCAATGCCTCCGGTCTGTTGGCCGGTCGCGCCGACGGAGTCAGCCTGGACCAGGTCGGGCGTGACCAGGCGGCCCTGACCGGAGACCGGCTCGCCGCGGTTCCCTTGGCGGGGGTGGTATCGAGCCCCCTTGAGCGTTGCCGGCAGACCGCCCAACTCATCCTCGACCGACAGTCCAGCGCGCCGTACGCGCCGGTCGAGTCCGATCTTACTGAGTGTGACTACGGCCAGTGGCAAGGCCGGAGGCTTAGTGATCTCGCGACTGAGGACCTATGGTCTTTGGTGCAGTCCCAACCATCCGCCGTCGTCTTTCCCGGCGGTGAGTCCGTGGCCGCCATGCAGGCCCGGTCGGTGGCGGCGATCCGACGCCACGATGCGGCCTTCGAGGCCGAGTTCGGGCCGGCGGCCGTATGGGCTGCCGTCAGTCATGGCGATGTGATCAAGTCAATCCTCGCCGACGCCCTCGGCATGCACCTCGATCTGTTCCAGCGCATTAACGTGAATCCCGCCTCCGTATCAATCGTCCACTACGGTGCTGACCGGCCAAGCGTCTACGCGACCAACACGGAAGCCGGGGATCTGTCCTGGCTCTCGAATGGCATCCGTTCCGGCGACGCGCCGGTGGGGGGCGGGGCCGGTCAGAAGACGCCATGAACCGCATGTGCCTAAGATACTGACATGCCTACACGTGTTCACGAGTTTGCCTGGCCCGATCGGGTTGTCATCGGCACCATTGGCCTTCCGGGAGCCCGCACGTTCTACTTGCAGGTACGCGCAGGGACGGAAATCGTCAGTATTGCCCTTGAGAAGCAACAATCGGCCCAACTCGCGGAGAAAATCGACGAAATTCTCGACCAGCTCAGCACCATCGAAGGCAACCCCTTCAGCATTCCCACAAGTACTCCCATGGAACTGGTCGACAATGACCCGCTTGAGGCCCCTCACGAGCAGTTCCGCGCCGGTGCCATGACTCTGGATTGGGACCCGACCACGGCACAGATAGTCGTCGAGGCCTACCCCATCATCGACGTCGATACCGACGACGAACCGCTTGAAGACAGCGCCGGCGACACCGAAATGATGCTGGTGCGAATGCCGGTGGGTACAGCACGCGCGTTTGCCAAGCGCACCCGTGAGATCGTGGATGCCGGGCGTCCGATGTGCCCGCTCTGCGGGTACCCCATGGATGCAGATGGGCACACCTGCACCGTTCCCGAGGTCTGATGCCGACGCCGGATCTCGCGACCGCCGAACTGAAACTCACGGGCCGCATCACCACGGCCTCAAACGCCACTTTCCTGGGGAGCATCGGCGACACCCAGGTGGTCTACAAGCCCATAGCCGGTGAAAGTCCACTGTGGGATTTTCCCCACGGCACCCTCGCTCACCGGGAGGTGGCCGCCTACCTGGTTTCGCAGGTGCTGGGCTGGAACATCGTCCCGAAGACCTGGCTGCGCGATGGTCCCCTGGGGGAAGGAATGGTACAGCTCTGGCAGGAGCAGGACCTGACCCAAAGCCCCGTGGACCTGGTGTCAATGGACGAAGTACCGGAGTCGGGCTGGAAACAAGTTCTCGAAGGCCAGGATGAGAACGGACAGATGGTTGCCCTCATCCACGAAGATTCCCCGGCCCTGCGGCGCATGGCCGTGTTCGACCTCGTGGTCAACAACGCTGACCGAAAGGGCAACCACATACTGCCCATGCCGGACAGACACCGGCACGGCGTTGACCATGGGCTCACCTTCCATAGCGACCACAAGCTGCGGACCGTGCTGTGGGGCTGGCTGGGAGATGCACTGACCGTAGAGGAACTCGACGGCATTGATCGTGTCAGCGATGAACTGCCGGGTACCTTGGGCCAAGAGCTGGCAGAGTTGCTCAGCGACGAGGAATTGGAAGCGCTGGTTGCGCGCTGCACCCGGTTGCGCTTGKCAGGGCGTTTTCCTGCGCCAAGCGGTGACATGCCTGCGGTGCCCTGGCCCCTGTTCTAGAAGAGTTGTTCCAAAGGAATCAGGCGCACTGCTGCCGGCCCGGTCAGGCCAGCCAGCGCCACCAGCGCGGCCGTTCCACCTCATCGGCTTGTTCCGGCTCCGGCTCTTCGCCCAAAGCCAGTGCCGCCTCGACGATGTCATCAGCGGTGAGCGTCATGACGGCCTCCCGGTCAAGAGCATCCAGGCTTTGTCCTTCGTCCAAGGACAGCCGCAATGCCTGCCGGTTCAGTGCCTGCTCGAACAGCGTGCGGGCGAACCGTGCGTTACCGGAGTCCTCGCCCGCATGAAGCCCGGCGAGAATGCGACGCAGCATCTGGTCCGCACCCGGCTTCAACATGTACTGGTGCTGGGCAAGCATTTGGTGAAAAATCGTTTCGAGTTCGTCCACCGAGTAGTCAGGGAATATGATCTCCCGGGCGAACCGGGAGCGCAATCCAGGGTTGGAGAGCAAAAAGGCTTCCATTAACCGGGGGTAACCGGCGACGATCACGACCAGCCGATGCCGATGGTCCTCCATCCGCTTGAGCAGGACTTCAATGGCCTCCGGGCCGAAGTCCGTCCGCCCGTCCTCCGGGGCCAGCGCATAAGCCTCGTCGATGAAGAGGACACCGTCCAGCGCACGCCGGATCACCCGGTCCGTCTTGATGGCGGTCGCTCCGACGTATTGCCCCACCAGGCCCGAACGGTCGACCTCAACCAGGTGTCCCTTCTGCAGCAGACCGACCGCGCGGTACATCTCCGCCAAAAGCCGCGCCACGGTGGTCTTGCCCGTGCCCGGGTTTCCGAGGAACACCAGGTGCTGGGAGGTGGCCACTTCCGGCAGGCCGTGCGCCTTTCGGCGGGCCTGGACACGGAGCATGGCAACCAGGGCACGAACCTGTTCCTTCACGGTCTCCAGTCCGACCAGCGCATCGAGTTCGGCCTGCACTTCGGACAGCGGCCGGGCCGGCCCCGGCTTGACTCCGATGAGGTCGCCGACCAGGTCGTCGACGCGCTCCGAACCGGGCAGCTTGAGCTGATTGGCCAGATGGCCAATGGTCTCACGCAGGTCATCGAGCGGATTGCGGCTGGCAGCCATACACCCACTGTAGGGGTTAAATGCCTGATTGGCTGTTCTCCAAACTGATAGCTAGATAGACTTGCATCTTCAGATTAGAAGTAACTGAGGTGCGTGATGAACGGCTTCGACCAGCAGGCGCTGACGAGGGCAGCCATTGATCTGCTCGCCCTCAGTCCCGACGACGTTTGGGTCGCACAACTCGCCAACGGGGGCAATGCGAGCAGGGGGGAGATCGCCGCATATTGCGCTGCAGAGGCCGCGCTCAGCGGTGACGCCAGGGACGCGGTGTCTCAGGCCGTCAACGAACTGATCATGGATTTCGACCTGCCCCTGCGGGTTCCTTATAGCTTCGACCCGGAAACGGGAAGCGTCGAACCCCGGGAGTAGTTGCAGGCAGCCGGCTGTGGATGTGCCTTTTGTAGCGTCCGGACATCTGATGATCTGCCAGCACATGTGGGGCCTTCTGATCAACCAAGGATCTGCGCACCGGTAGTTCCTGCACCCGGTACTTGGAGGCTGAGGTACTAGGGCGCCGGTGGTGGTTTGGTGGCCCGCTTGTGGCGCAGTTCGATGTTGAGGGTTTCCTTTTCCACGAAGTCCAGGGCGCTTCGCACCGCACCCATGGTCACCACGGAATCGCCCAAAGGCGACACTGCCAGCGACGGGACCGTAGCGGGAATTCGCGGGGAGCCGCACTGAAATTGGTTCGAGCAGGGCGCCGGCCGACCTGGCAACTGCACCACCTATCACCATAAGTTCTGGGTTGTGGATGGCGGCGACCGCTCCTTACGTCCCTCGCCATCCGGTCGGCCAGCCGTTCAAGAATCCACCGTGCCACGGCGTCGCGTTGGAGCGCGGCGGCGAAGACGTGTTCAGCCTCGACAGCTCCGGGACCAAAGCGCTCGCTGGCCAGAATAACGACGACGACATCCACCCCGACCGCCGAACCTTGCCCGCGATCGCCCAAGGCCGCAAGGTTTCCGTCGTTGGCCAACAAAGTCGTTGGCCAAACAAAACGGTCCCCCCGTGGAGTTCCTTAAGGGCCGATATCAGACCGACATCAAAGTGAGCCCGAAAAGGTTGAGTCACCAGAACATCACCGTTCCGGCTTACCGGAGCCGCGATTCCTGCGGAGTGGACACGGAGGGCGTTGCGCTCATTGGCTCTTGACCCCCTCCCGCACAGGTCAGATACTACTTCAGGCACTAAATTTTGATCCCAAATAAACTTCGGAGACACAAAATGAATGCAAGCCCCGACCACTCAGGCAGCCACGCCATCGATGCCACGACAGATCGCTGGAACTCACTCTGGGAGCCGGCCGCCCGCCGCTACCAGCCTCTCGTCGATCAGACGACGCCGACTGTACCTCCTGCGGCCTCCCCGCTACCCGGCGCGGCAGCCCAGGCTTAGTCCGGACGCAACATTCCGGGCCGCCCGGCGTCGTACGACCTCGGCTGCGACGGTGGGCCGCTTGCCCTCGCCGAGCCTCGCCCTCAGTGCGCCATTGATACCCCTTAGGTCGCCTACAAGCACTTCCCGTCGAAGCCATTTGCTATTGCTTGATGATCCGCCTTCGCCTCTCTTGATGGATCGCCGTCATCGTGATCCGACCGCCCGAGTTCCCGCGGCGACGCCGGCAGGTGTCGGGATTCGCGGCCTGCAGCCGCCCATCCATGCTTGCGGCCGAAACGCCCCTTTAGGGGTCGCCGCCCCACCATCCATCACGGCGAACACCTGTGGACGCGTCGTTCTTCGCGAGCTTGCCCTTCTTCACTATTAATGATTCAGTAATAGTATGTCCAGAATTCAGGCCCAACAGGACGCCCAGATGATTCGGGCCGTCCTGCCCCTACTGACCCTCACTTTGATCGGCGAGAACGAATCTTATGGCTATCAACTTGTCGAACGGCTGGCCGGCCTGGGGCTCGACGTATCAACCGGATTGGTCTACCCCGTACTTAGCAGACTTGAGCGCGATGGCCTGGTCAGCACGAGAAAAGTCACGTCCAGCAACGGGCCGCCCCGCAAGTACTTTGCACTCACTGCGGCCGGCACAAAAGCCAGGTCGGCCGCGAAAGAGCAGTGGGTCCTGGTAGCCGCGGCGGTCCACCAAGCAACCGAGAAGGAGCACCTCCAGCCATGACCAGCAGCACCCTGCAGACAGAGGATTCCCGCCCATCGCTTCCTGCCCGTCTACGTACGGAGACGTATCTTGCCCGTGTCGACTGGCACCTTGAGGCCGTCATGAACGGCAAGCACCGCAGGTCGACAATCAGGGAACTACGGCAAGCAATACTCTCCGATCCCCGCGGCATCGACGTAAGCCTCGATGACCTCGGATCGCCCAAGTCGCTAGCCCGGCAATATGGCGACGATGAAGACCTCCAACCTCTATGGTCAATCGGCGTCATCTCAGCAGGGTCGATGTTGCTCGCTTACTGGGTCCTCTTCCTGACCTTCGCTTTTGGCATGCTGGCAGCGACGGACTCAAGCGCACCCATGAAGGCGCACGCGGAGTTCCTGTTCGTCGATGTCACCACCTTCTCTACAGCCGAGGCGGTTGGCATTGAGTGGACCAGCGGTTGGGCATGGCTGATCGTACCGGCGATCATCGGCGTCGCTTCTTTCTTGCTGGGCGCGCGCTGCTGGCGTCTTTTCGGCCGTTCGGGAAGACGTACGCCCTAGCGTCGCCACTGCGAGGTTCAGGACAACGGCGCCCGTACTGTCCGACTTCCACGACGAGCCCGACATTTGTTACTGGTCCCGGCCCCTCACCAGTGAAGCCAAGACTAACCGCCCCCTGGAAGCGCGATACCCCATGGCGGCGCTGGTCCAGCCAGTCGACGCCCAGCCGAAGGCGGAACCGGAGCCTACAGCGGACGACCCCTCCACGATTCCTCGTCGACGCGTCTGACTTGCCCAGCCGGAAACCACTCCACATGATAAACGCGTCGGTCATCCACCCACTCAACAAGCCCAAAGGTCCTCGTATATTTGATGGCCCGGCCATAGATCTCCCCCACCCGGACCAGCGGCTGACTGCCAGGCTCCAACTCGATGATCTTCCCGTCATCAGGCCTGGGGTGGCTGTTATCGGCATCTATCTGCGCCAACATCCGGGCAAAGGCGGCGGAGTCTTGCTTCGGTCTCATGACAACAAGACTAGAACATATATTCGAATCAGGAATCCCTTTCCCGTATCGCACGACATCGGCGTGGTTGGGTTCGACAATTGGGAACTCTTCAGCACCACGTCCCAACCCCCGCTGACAACAGTGGACATGAACCTCGAGGACATGGGCCGCGCCGTGGCGGAGGAACTCCAGGGGGCCATCTCGGTGCAGCCCCGGCCAGGTCGCCGTCGTCCGTGCTCCACCATCCGAAGCTGTCCCGCAAAACGGCGGTTACCCGCGGAATATATTCTGAGCACACTCAGTTATGAGTACAGTCACCCGGGATCCCGAGGCGGCACTTGCCAAACCTCTCCCGGAACCGTCCAGCCAGCTGGCCACGACGGTAATCACAACAGAAAGTTCGTGAAAATGTACTCACTCAATGGAGCAGTTGTCCTCGTCACCGGCGCGAACGGCGGGATCGGGACCCACTTCGTCCACACCGCCCTGGCGCGGGGCGCCAGCAAGGTCTACGCCACCGCGCGAACCCCTCGCACCTGGGACGACAACCGAATCGTTCCGCTGACTTTGGACATCACGGACCCGTCGTCCATACAGGCCGCAGTCGAGGCTGCGCCCGATGCAACCGTTCTGATCAACAACGCTGGAGCATCCGTGGCCACCTCGGGCATTCTCAACCACACTGATGCGGAGATCCGGGCCAATGTGGAGACGAACTTCCTGGGCCCGCTCTTCCTCGCCCGCGCGTTCGCACCGATCCTGTCGGCCAAGGACAATGCTGCGATCGTCGATATCCACTCCGCCATGAGCTGGTACGCCGTCGGTGGCATTTACAGCGCAACCAAGGCCGCCCTGTGGTCGGCCACGAATTCGCTGCGCCTGGAGCTCGCGCCCGAGGGCGTCCATGTGGTGGGCGTCCATGTGGGGTATGTGGACACGGCGATGGCCGCACACACCACCGACCCCAAGATGGACCCGGCCGAACTGGTCAACAAGGTGCTGGACGCCGTGGAGGCCGGTGAATACGAGGTACTCGCCGACGAGACATCGGTCCAACTCAAGGCCGGGCTCAGCGCGCCAATAGAGGCGCTCTACCCCCAGCTCTCCCCCAGCAAGTCCCGGTAACAACAGCCGCGCCGTGGTGATGGATCAGCCCCATCGCCACGGCGCTTTCTCCCTTCACGCTTGACTAGAAAACTGAGTCCACTCATAATTGAGTTAAATCACTTAGTAAAGGAGTACCGCGACATGCGCGCATTTGTTGTCACCAAATACAAGGAACCCCTCCAGGAAGCCGAAGTCGCCGAACCTGTCATAGGCGACCGTGACGTGCTGGTGCAGGTCCACGCTGCCGGGCTGAACCAGCTGGACGAAAAGATCCGATTGGGCGAGTTCAAGCAGATCCTTCCCTACAAACTCCAGCTGATCCTCGGCAACGACGTTGCAGGCACAGTGCTTCGCGTGGGACAAAGCGTGAAGGGATTCAAGCCCGGCGACGAGGTTTACGCCCGCCCCCACCAAGACCGCATCGGCACCTTCGCCGAACGGATAGCAATCGCGGAGGAAGACCTCGCGCTCAAGCCCGTAGCGGCCAGCATGGAGGAAGCCGGCTCGCTGCCACTTGTAGCGCTGACGGCATGRCAGGCCCTCGTAGAACAGGGCAATGTGCAACCAGGGCAGAAAGTTCTTATCCATGCCGGCGCTGGCGGGGTGGGATCCATCGCCATCCAGCTCGCCAAACATCTCGGTGCGACCGTTGCTACCACCGCCAGCAGCTCCAACGCCGGATTCGTCCGCGACCTCGGCGCCGACGTCGTCATCGACTACCGCAACCAGGACTTCGAAAAGCTTCTGAGCGGATACGATCTGGTGCTCGACAGCCTCGGAGGCGAAAACCTCCAGAAATCACTGCGCATCCTCAAACCAGGCGGGAAGGCTATAGGGATCGCCGGCCCGCCCGATCCGGCCTTCGCCCGCAGGGCAGGCCTCAACCCCGTGCTGCTCCTTGCGACCACTGCACTCAGCAGCAAGATCCGCCGGAAAGCAAGGAAGCTCGGCGTCAGCTATGAATTCCTCTTCATGCGGGCCAGCGGCGATCAACTTCGCCGAATCAGTGCCCTGGTGGACGACGGCGCACTGCGCCCCATCGTAGGGAGAGTCTTCACCTTCGGCCAAGCTCCGGAGGCACTGCAATCCCTGGCCGCAGGTGGCTTCCGAGGCAAAGCAGTCCTCAGCGTCACCGCCTGATCCACCGCTGCTATCCGCCCAGGAATTAATCCAATAACCCAGGAGAACCATCATCATGGACTACACCGACGCACCCAACGAGCCGGTCATCACCTCATATGCGGAGGCACCGGCCAGAACCATCACCGCCGGCGGCATCAGCTTCGCCTACCGCGAGCTTGGGCCCAGGGGCGGGATCCCCGTCGTCTTCTTCGTGCATCTCGCCGCCACGTTGGACAACTGGGATCCCAGGATCATTGACCCCATTGCCAGGAACCGCCACGTCATCACCTTCGACCAGCCCGGAGTCGGCGCGTCCACAGGACACGTTCCCACCAGCATCGAAGCAATGGCCGACGACGCCTACACCTTCATCAAGGCCCTGGGCTTCACAACCATTGATGTCTTCTCCTTCTCTTTGGGCGGCATGATCGCCCAGGACCTCGTCTCCAAACACCCCAGCCTTGTCCGCAAACTGGTCCTGACCGGAACCGGTCCCCGCGGTGGGAAGAACATCGACAAGGTGGTCCGTACCACCTACTGGGACATCCTGCGCGCGACCGTCACCCGTTCCGACCCCAAGGAATTCCTCTTCTTCAACCGCAACGTCGCCGGCAAGACCGCTGCGAAAGCCTTCATTAAGCGCCTGCAGGAGCGGACCGGGAACCGTGACCAACCAATCACCACCCGCGCGTTCCAAACACAGCTCAAAGCAATCCGGAAGTACGGCCGCTCGGCCCCGTCGGACCTGTCCTTGCTCACCCAGCCCACGCTGATCGCCAACGGCGACAACGATCGAATGGTGCCTTCCAGGCTCTCCGAGGACCTTCACCGCCGCATCAAAGGTTCCCAATTGATCATCTACCCAGACTCCGGCCACGGCGGTATCTTCCAGAACCACGCCACGTTCGCACCCGCCGTCGTCGAATTCCTCACCCCCTGACCAGTACGCCGGCCAAGGCACCTGGCCCGCACTTCGATACACTCATTAGTGAGTCGAGTCATTTTGATTTCGGAGGAGCCCCTTGCCTGTCACATCCAAGCCTCTCGGACGGCGCGAGCGGAACAAGCAGGAGAAGCTGGACCGGATCACCGCCGCAGCCTCTGAACTCTTCGCCCAATATGGGGTGGAGGAGGTCACCACCCAGCAGATCGCCGACAAAGCGGACATCGGCACCGGAACCCTGTTCCTCTACGCCAAAACCAAAGGCGAACTGCTCCTCCTCGTTCAGAACGCCAACTACGCCGCAGCCCTCGAACGCGGCCGGGCCGCAGCGGAAGAAACTCCCGGCGCCCTGGATGCGGTGATGTCCATCGTGAAGCCGATCGTGGAGTGCAACCGAACCCAGGTAGACAACGGACGCTTCTACCTGCGCGAAATGGTATTCGGAGACCCCACAGAGCCGCACCACAGCGCAGCCCTGGCGATCGTTGGGGAAACCGAGGAAGCCATCGCCACCGTATTCACCCGGGAAGGACTGGCTGATGCCCAAGACGCCGCGACGACAGCACGGGTTGTGTCTGCGGTCATGTTCATGACCATGGCAGCAAGTGACAAAACCGGCATTGACATCGAGGCCCTGGTGCAGGACATCAGGACCCAGATTCGGCTGTTGATACCACGCTGAAACGGGCCTGGTCCCCTGCTTCCCGCTAGAGCGCCGCCCGGATCTTCTTCAGGTGCAGCCCCCGGCAAGGGATGGCTGCTGAGACGAGGTCTTGGCTGTGCTGGTGCTGCGGATCGGCGAAGAACTTCTGGGTGTCCGTGAGTTCAACCAGACGGCCTTGGAAGAGGACGGCGACCCGCTGGCACATGTGCCGGACCACGTCCATGTCGTGGGTGATGACCACAAGGGTCATGCCGCGCTCCCGGTGGAGGCGTTTGAGCAGGTCCAGGATGGTTCGCTGGGTCAGCGCATCCAGGGCCGAGGTGGCTTCATCGCAGATGAGCACCTCGGGTTCCAGCAGCAGTGCCCTGGCAATCGTGATGCGCTGCAACTGGCCGCCGGAGCACTGGCTTGGGCGCCTGTCCAGCAGGTCAGGGTCCAGCTCGACCTCCTCCATGGCTTCCCTGAGCAGCTGGCTCCGTTCGGCAGATGTCAGTTGTTTGCGGGGTTGAAGCGGGGCTTCCAGGCTGGCGCGCAGCGTCATCCGGGGATCGAAAGAATCGTGCGGTTCCTGGAACACCAACTGCACGGCGGTGGGGGCACTCGTTCCCCCTGCAAGCGTCCTGTCGATGCTCCCGCTGCTGATCTCTTCCAGCCCAACGATCGCCCGGGCAAGGGTGCTCTTCCCGGACCCGGATTGGCCAAGGACGCCCAGGATCTCCCCCTGCTTCACATCGAGTGAAACGGAGTCCAGCGCCGGGTGGTCAACGCCACCCCCGCCCCAGCGTCGTCCGGAGCCGAAGTTTTTGACCACGTTTTTCAATGTCAGAACGGTCCGCTCGGGTACCCGGGCATCTGAGGTGCTGGTGGGTGACAGGTTGGACGCATCACGGAGGCTGCGTGCATAGGCAGTCCGGGGACTCCCAAGCACAGCTTCGGTGGTGCCGGACTCCACGATCACTCCGGCTTCCATCACCAGCACCCGGTCAGCGAAGGCGGCCACGGAAGCAAAGTTGTGCGTGATATAGAGGATGCCCAGCCCGCGCTGGATCCGTTGCCGGTCGAGCAACTCCAGGATTTGCTGCTCCAGCACCTTGTCCAGTGCGGAGGTCGGCTCGTCAGCGAGAAGGATGTCTGGCTGACCTGCCAGGGCCATGGCTGTCATTGCACGTTGCGCCATCCCGCCGGACAACTGGTGCGGGTACGCCCGCGCGCCCCGGGCCGGATCCTCAAAGCCGACTTCGGCAAGCAATTCGTGCACCTTCGCATCGGCCGCCCTGCCTCGCAAACCACCGTGAAGCTTCAGTGGTTCCTTCAGATGCCTGCGGATGGTTCTGTTCGGGTTGAACATCCTTTTGGGTTGCTGGAAGAGCATCCCCAGCCGACCGCCCCGGATTCGGTTAAGTTCAGTCTCCGGGGCGCGGGCCACGTCCACAGCGCCGAGCCTGATGGAGCCGGAGGCCATCTCCAGTTGCCCGGGCAGTAGCCGCAGAATGGACTTGGCAGTCATGGTTTTGCCGGAGCCCGAACCACCCACCAAGGCGACGAACTCGCCCGGCTTAACCGAGAGACTGACCCCTGACAGCACATTCCGTTCGGTACCGGCGTTGCGAACCGTCAGATCTTCGATCACGAGCTCAGGCATGCTGACCCTCCACCACAAGAACGTCCACGGGATCCGCGGCCCGGCGGGATGCCCGCTGGCCAATAAGGGTGACGCACAGAGCCACCAGGAAGATGGCAAGACCAGGTGCGATGATGCCCCACGGAGCCCTCTCCGCGTACGGCTGGGCCGCAGCAAGCATGGATCCCCAATCAGATTGCGGCGGCTGGACGCCAAGCCCCAGGTAGGACAAGGCACCCACGCTGATCAGCAGCTGCCCGAACCGAAGGGTCGCCTGCCCCAGCATCGGTGCGGCCAGATGCGGCAGGATGTGTCGGAAAATAATGAACGACGGCGGACACCCCACCACACGCGCTGCTTCAATGAAGCCGCGTGAGGACACGTCATAGGCAAGAGTCCGGGCAAGCCGGGCAAAGGGCGTCCATCCAGTGACGGTCAGGGCCACCAACAACGACGTGAAGCCGGTACCCATCGCAGCCACAATGAAGAGCGCTACTACCATCTCCGGCAGGGCCAGCAGGACGTCGTTGGTGCGCGTAAAGAATTCATCCAGCCAACCCTTGCGGCGCGCACTAAGCACACCGATCGCCAAGCCAATGACCCCGGTCAGCACGGTTGCCAGTGCCGCCACCACCAAAGAAAAGCGACCGCCGTCGAGCAAGCGGCTTAGTGTGTCCCGGCCCAAATGGTCCGTTCCCAACCAGTGGTCGCCGCTGGGCGGAGCCAGGCGCGCAGCAAGGTTTTGCGCGTCCGGCGGGAAGGGCACCAGCCATGGGGCGGCCGCTATCGCTGCCACAATCAGGGCGAGGACGACGACGGCGGCGCGGTCGATCACTGAACTCCTACGCAAGGGCACCACTCACCTTAGGGCTGAGAATGCGGTGGACGAAGTCAGCGAGCGTCGTGATCGCTACTGCGAGGGCCACCACAACCACTACGCCTCCCTGAGCCAACGGAATGTCACTGTTGACCACAGCGTCGTACAGGAGACGCCCCATGCCCGGGATGGCAAAAATGACCTCAACAATTACCGACCCTCCCAAAAGTCCGGCGAACCAGACGGCGAAAAGTGTGGACAACGGAACCAGTCCGTTGGGAATCACATGCCGCCAGACTGTTTGCACGCGGCTCAGGCCACGGGCCCTTGCAGCCTGGATGTGTTCGGCGTCAAGGGCGTCGATCATGCCTGCACGGACAGCCGAGGTGAAGAAGCTGATGGGCCGCAATGCCAGCGTTACCGCCGGCAGGACAACGGACGATGCTGTGTTCCATCCTGCGGACGGGAACATTGACAATCTAAGCGCGAATACCAGGACCAAAAGCGGCGCCAACCAGTATTCCGGCATCGCGATGAAGGATTGGGTAACTGTGGTGATGAGCTTGTCGGTCTTGCCGCCCTGCTTCAGCGCCGCAACAAGCCCCAGCGGAAGCGAGACCACCACGGCGGTCCCCAAGGCCACCAGCACGAGGCTGAGCGTGATGCCCAGCGCCGGCATGACCTGATCAACCACGGGCGTGCGGCTGATATGTGAGAGCCCCATGTCTCCGGTGAGGAAGTCTCCCAGCCAGCGCAGATACTGAACGGGAAGAGGGTCCTGGAGCCCAAGGCTTGAACTCAGTGCGTGAACGGTCGAGTCGTCTACGACGTCGCCGGCGACGCGGGACCTGATGATCTTTCGGACAGGATCGCCAGGCGTGACGTAGGGAATAAGGAAAACGGCGAAAGACGACAGCAGGACGGCGGCCACGAGGGTCGCCGTCCGCTTCGCGAGGAACGTGATCATGCGTTTTGGTTCGCTGGTCCCGGATCCTCAGGAGCCGGACTTGGCTGTATCGGCCGTCAGAACGTAGCGCGACAGGGGGTCCTGCACATAGGAAAGCACGTTGCTGCGGACGGCATCCGTCGCTTGTTCGTTGACGAGCCAAAGGTTGACGGCCTGGTCGTCCAGGATCCCCCCGGCCTGGGCATACAGCTTGTAGCGTTCTTCGGTGTTGGCTGTTTGGGCCGCCTTCGCGATGAGCTGGTCGTACCCGTCGTCGCAGAAGTGGCTGAGGTTGTACGTACCCTTGCAGGTGTAATCGGCCGTCAGGAATCCAATGGGGTCCGCGATGTCGATCAGCCTGTTGCGTTGGCTGAGGATCATGTCGTAGTTGCCGGCAAGAACGTCCGGCTCGGCTGCGGCGTATTCCTTGGCCTGGATGCTCACCGGGACACCGATGTTCTTCAGGTTGTCCTGGATGACCGTAGCGACGTCCGCGAACTCTGCCCGCTCCACGATGGCGATGATTTCCAAGGGGCGGTCCGCGGAGTACCCGGCGTCCGCCAGGAGCTTCCTGGCTTCCTCCACGTTCTGCTTGGGTGAACTTGCCTCGGGTGAGGCCCACGGTTCGGAGGACGCGAAGGGACCCGCTGCGGGAAGGGCCGCACCCTCGTAGACGCTGGCGGACAGTGCTTCGAGGTCCAGGGCGGACCGAAGTGCCTTGCGGAACCCGAGGTTATTGAACGGTGCCCGACCGTTGTTCATGTAGAGCGTGGCCGTCCGGGGAGAGTCTGCCTTGAGGACAGAAACCCCGGGCGCGTTCTGCAGGGAGGACAGGGAGGCGGCAGGGATGGAGAGCGAAATATCGGCTTCCCCTGTTTGGACTTGGGCCGCGCGCGTGGCGCCGTTGGTAATGAACCGGACCTCTGCCCCGGCGAGTTTGACCTCGCCGCCCCAATAATCGGGGTTGCGGTCGAGGGTCAGGGACTGCTTGGCCTTCTCCGAAACGGGAGTGAACGGGCCGGTGCAGTGACCGAAGGGATCGACCGTCGCGCCCTGGTATGCAGCGGGTGCGAGGATGCCGGTGTTAACGCTGGCGAGGCGGAACGGGACGAGCGGACTTTCCGCCGGCGTGGTCACCCGGACGGTTCTGGCGTCCATGGCTTGGACGCTGCTCACGGTGCTGGGGCCGAACGCCCTGGCGGGCACTTTCGCTTTGAGTACGGAGTTCAAGGACGCTGCCACTGACTCGGCTGTGAGTTCGGTACCGTCCTGGAATTTGACGCCGTCGCGGATGGTGAAGTCCCACTCAAGGGGTGAGACCTGCTTCCACTCCTTGGCGAGGAACGGCATCACTTTGCCCTGGGCGGCATCATACTTGGTCAACGTTTCCAGGCAGCCGGACAGCGAGAGGATGTAAGCAGCGTCGGATTCCAATGCCCAATTGGCTACAGGGGCACGAAAGTTGTCCACCACGATGCGCTGGTTCGGGTCGGCCACCTTACCCTCAGTGCCGGGCTGGCCTCCGCTCAGGCCGCAACCTGTAAGGGTAAGGAGGGCGGCAAGCCCTGTCACGGAGAATCGGCTGAGTTTGCGCAAAGGAACCGCCTGCTGAGAACGCCCGAACGGGTGGGCTTGAGGAAAATGAAGACTATTTAGGTTAGCCTTACCTCTTTCTACCGCGAAAATGACGCGCCCGTTCCTCCGTAACAATGTGCGCAAGCCCACAGGCTGTTGTCAGAGCGTGCCGGCGTCTATGACGAAACGGTAGCGGACGTCGCTCGCCAGCACCCGCTCGAAGGCTTCGTTGATCTGTCCGGCGCGGATGACTTCCACCTCTGCTCCGAGTCCATTGGCGGCACAGAATTCCAGCATTTCCTGAGTTTGGCGGATGCCGCCCATCTTGGAGCCCGAGAGGTTGCGCCGCATTCCAATGAGGGACCAGGCGCGTTGACTCAATGG
This sequence comes from Paenarthrobacter sp. TAF1, assembly GCF_052113825.1. Lineage (NCBI taxonomy): Bacteria > Bacillati > Actinomycetota > Actinomycetes > Micrococcales > Micrococcaceae > Paenarthrobacter > Paenarthrobacter sp. TAF1. The sequence goes on along the minus strand of NZ_JBFRDO010000006.1, from coordinate 152,392 downwards.
CTTCGAAGGCAGGCCTACCAAAACCATGGTGCCGCCGAGGGAAAGCAATGAAAGGTAGGCGTCAACATCGATGTCCGCAGAAACAGTGTTAATGACCAGATCCAGTTGCCCCTCGAGGTACTTGAACGTTTCGGGTTCCGATGTTGCGTAGTACTGCTGGGCGCCGAGCCGGAGCGCGTCCTCCCTCTTCTTCAGCGACTGGCTGAGGACGGTCACCTCGGCTCCCATGGCGGCGGCAATCTTGACGCCGATATGGCCAAGGCCGCCCATGCCGATGATGGCTACCCGTTTCCCCGGCCCTGCCCGCCAGTGACGCAGCGGGGAATACATGGTGATGCCCGCGCACATCAGGGGTGCCGCATCCTGAAGGGAAATGCCGTCGGGAATGTTCAGGACGTATTTCTCGTCCACAACGATGCTGGTGCTGTAGCCACCGGCGGTGGGGAGCCCGTCACGTCCGAACGAGTTGTAGGTGCTGGTGGAGCCTTGCAAGCAGTACTGCTCCTCGCCCGCACGGCAATTGGCGCATTCCCTGCAGGAATCAACAAAGCAACCCACGCCAACCCGGTCTCCCACGAGGTGGCGGGTGACTCTTCGTCCGACCGCTTCCACCACGCCGGCTATCTCGTGACCGACTACCAGTGGGTACCGAACCCCTGACCACTCTCCGCGGGCAGCGTGGATGTCTGAATGGCAGATCCCGGTGTACTTGATGGAAATTCGAACGTCGTAGTCACCAGGATCCCGCCGTTCCACGGTGCCGGGCTCAAGGCCGGATGTTGGGGAAGAAGCTACATAAGCCTGGGCAATGGTGGGCATACCAGCGGCGTCTTTCAGTATCGGGTCAGGTGGAGGGAAGTCGCAGAACTCAGGGATACGGGACGAACCCGAGCTTTTTGTCCACAATGTTCTGCAGTGGCAGGCCACGGCTGAACCGCCAGAGGTTCTCCACGAACAGCTGGCCGAGATCGTCGAGGTAGTCCTCGGTATCGCCACTCATGTGCGGAGTAAGAATGACGTTGTCCATGCTCCACAACGGATGCCCGGCAGGCAGTGGTTCGGGATGAACCACATCCAAGGCCGCCCCGGCAATGGACCCGGAGGTCAGTGCCTGCACCAAGGCATCAGTGCGGACCAGTGCGCCGCGGCCGACATTGATGAGCTGGGCGGTAGGTTTCATGGCCGCGAGCACATCGGCGTCCACCAAGCCCCTGGTGTCTTCCGTCAGCGGTGCGGCCAGCACGAGGTAGTCGAAGCCGGGAACAACCAGGGCAAGGTCTTCCGAGGAATGGATCTCATCGAAAGACGCGTCCCCGGGTCGGCTGCTGCGGCCGGCACCGCTGACACGCAGGCCCACGGCACGGAACAGGGACGCGATCTCACGCCCGATGGATCCGGTCCCAACCACCAGTACGCGCTGGCCCTGAATCTTGCGAGTGACGCGGTGCTGCCAGCGCCCGGCCTGCTGGAGCCTCAGCGAACCCTGCGAGTCCTTTGCGATGTCCAGGACGAATCCCAGCGCGAACTCGGCAATCGCGCGGCTCAGGACCCCACGCGAATTCGTGTAGACAACCCCGCTGTTGATCAGGTCATCGAAGAGGAGCTGGCTGATGCCGGCCGCCGACACATGGACCCACTTCAGCGACGAGGCCGCGGCCCAGTTCTCGCGCAGTGCCGGGGAGAACGAATGCCATTGGTACAGCACGTCCGCGCCTTCAAGCGCCTCGGCCAAACCGTCCGCCTTGGTCAGGCGGAGCTCAGCCAGCTCCTGCACTTCGTCCAGTCGGGGCGGCAGGTCCTCCCGGTACAGCACAGCGACGACCGGCCTTTTGGGTTCGGTGACCGTCATGATGACGACGCCGCTGCTGCCGCCGGCTTTCCGGAAGTCCCCGCATCCAGTGAGTCAGCGGCGTACAAGTCGTCGATGGCGGCCAGGACCGCCGCCGTGAACTCCGACGTCGACGACGGTCCCCCGACATCGCGGGTGCCAAGGCCTTCGCGCAGTACCGACTCGAACGCCAGCTGCAAGTGCCCTGCAGCCTCAGGATGGCCCAGGTGCTCAAGCATCATCGCTCCGGACCAGATCTGACCCACCGGGTTTGCCAGCCCCTTGCCTGCAATATCCGGAGCTGATCCGTGCACGGGTTCAAAAAGCGACGGGTAGTCCCCGTCCGGGTTCAGGTTGGCACTGGGGGCCACGCCAATGGACCCGGTAACGGAGCTGCCGAGGTCAGAGAGGATGTCTCCCAGCAGGTTGGAGGCGACGATGACGTCATAGGTCCACGGCTTCAGGACCAAATGCGCAGCCAGCGCGTCCACCAGTTCGCTGCTGAGCGTCACATCAGGGTAGAGCCGGGTGGTTTCCTCCACCACTTCGTCCCAGAAGGGCATGGTGTGGATGATGCCGTTGCTCTTGGTTGCCGAGGTCAGGTGACCGCTCCGCGARGATGCCAGCGATGCAGCGTAGTGTGCTGCCCGCGATACGCCCAGCCGGGTAAAAATCGTTTCCTGGACCGCCGTCTCGTGCGGCAGTCCGCGGTAGGTGCGGCCACCAACCTCCGAGTACTCCCCTTCGTTGTTTTCACGCACGATGAGCACATCGATCGGCGTCTTGTTGGCCAGGGGCGACTTCACGCCGTCGAGCGTTTTGACCGGACGGAGGTTGATGTACTGCTGGAATTCGCGCCGGATGGGGATCAACAGCCCCCACAGCGATTCGGCGTCCGGGACCTCAGGTGAGCCGACGGCGCCAAGGAAGATGGCGTCGTGCTTCGCGAGCACTTCCAAACCGTCAACGGGCATCATCCGTCCGTGTTCGCCGTAGTAGTCCGATCCCCAGGGCAGGTAGGTGAATTCACAACGGATGGAGTGAAGCTGCGCGATCCGTTCGAGGCATTCGATGGCTGCGGGAACAACTTCCTTACCGATTCCGTCGCCGGCGATGACTGCGATTTTATGGGTAGTCATGATGCATTCCGTTCTGAGGTGGCGGTGAGCTGCTGCCATCGGGTGGCGGATCCGGCCAATTTGATGATGGTGCTTTTTGGTTCGGTCATCTCGCGTACCGCGTGCTTTACGCCTTCACGGCCCACACCGGACTTCTTGAAACCGCCAAAGGGCATGGAGTCAATCCGGACATCGCTGGTCTCGTTGATGACCACAGCCCCCACATGCAGCTTGTCGGCAATGGCCAAGGCCAAGCCGATCGACTCAGTAAACACCCCGGCCTGAAGCCCGTACTCTGAAGCATTGGCGGCGTGGATGGCGTCATTGACCTGGATGAAGGGCGCGATGCTGACTACCGGGCCAAACACTTCCTCCCGGATGACCCTGGCGTCTGCAGGTACATCGCTGAGAACGGTCGGCTGGTAAAAAGCGCCGCGGCGCTGACCGCCCACGTGCACAGTGGCGCCGGCTGCCTTGGCCTCCTCCACCCAGTCCTCCACCCGACGGGCCTCCGCTTCGGTAATCAGCGGTCCGATGTCCGTAGCCCGGTCAAATTTCGCTCCGGTTCGGAGGGCGCTGGTCCCGGCGACCACTTTTTCAAGGACTTCTTCGAACAGGGAGATGTGCACATAGACCCGCTGCACGGACAGGCAGTTCTGACCGGCCACGCCGAAGGCACCGGACACGATTGCCTTGGCAGCGGCCCCCGCGTCAGCGTCTGCGCAGACGATCGTGGCATTGTTGCCGCCGAGCTCAGAAAGGATCTTCTTTGATCCCGCGGCGGCAGCAATACGATCCGCCGTCTTTGGTCCGCCGGTGAAGGAAATGAGGTCCACATGGGGGTCTGTCACGATCGCCTCGGAGACGCCCGGCCCCGAGACGACAGCGGCGAGCCTGCCGGCCGGGACGCCCGCGTCCAGCAACAGCTGGACGAAGGCAAGTCCCGTCAGGGGCGTACGGCCCGAAGGCTTAAGCACGACGCCGTTGCCTCCGATCAGCGCCGGACCCAACTTGTGTGCCACCAGGTTCAGCGGATCATTGAACGGGGTGATGGCCGCGATGATTCCCACGGGTTTCCGGTTGTACCAGCCGATCTTGTTGGCCCCGGCCATGCTGTCTTCAAAGGCGAGTGTCTCTCCGACGAGTTCGCTGGACGCCGCAGCGGACAGACGTAACGTCTCGATGCACCGTCGCACTTCACGCTCAGCTTCGGTGATGGTCTTGCTGCTTTCGGCTGCAATGATCTCCGCGAAACGCCCGTCCTGCTCGGCAAGCAGCGCTGCGGCCCGCTCCAAGGCCTCCCGGCGGTCCCGGAGAGCCCAATCATCTTCCTGGAGGTGACGATGAATGAAGGCAACGGCCCTGCGGACATCCTGCGGGGACGATGAACACACTTCCCCCAGCAAGAGTCCATCTTCGGGATCCCGGACCTCTACGGTCATCCCGGCTGTCTCCCAACGGCCTTCGATGAACGCGCCACCTGGCAGTGCGGCGATGCTTGCCCGCCTGTAGGCGGTCTCCTGAGCCGGTTTTGGGCGCTCTCCAGCGACTTTCGTTGATGAACTCATGGATACCTTTGTCCTGCTTACTTGATCCGGTCGATGACTTTTGCCGCTGCCCCGATGAAGGGCAGGAACCATGGCGGCCCGAAGTGGCCGGGCACTGGCGGGTTCTTCAGGTCTTCCCAGACGTTCGCTTGCTTGTCCCCGGCCATGTAGTGGGCCATCCGCTTGCCCATGTGGGCTGCCATCTGCACGCCGTGGCCGCTGTAGCAGAGCGAGTAGAAGAGACCGTCGTGAACGCCTGCGTGGACCATCTGGTCCATGGAGAGGTCAACCAGGCCGCCCCAGATGTAGTCCACCTCCACGTTCGCCAGGTACGGGAAGAGTTCCGTCATGGCCTTATGCAGAATCCCGGCACTCTTGACATCGGAGTCCGGGCTGGAGAGTGCAAAGCGTGCCCGGCCACCGAACAGCAACCTGTTGTCTGGAGTGATCCGGAAGTAGTAGGTGAGCATCTTGCTGTCGGACGCCTGGCGCCTGTTCGGAAGAATCCGGTTGACCACGTCTTCGGGCAAAGGCTCGGTGACGATGATGAAGCTGCCCACCGGGATGACTCGGCGCTGAAGCCACGGAGTGACATTGCCTGTGTAGCCGCTGGTGGCAACCAGCACCTGCTTGGCCCTGGTGATCCCCCGGGTGGTGTGGACATCGTGGACTGTCCCCGCAACCTTCTTCAGCTCGGTAACACCCGCGTTTTCGCAGATCGATGCTCCGTTGTCAGCGGCCACCTTGGCCAGCCCATGAACGAACTTCCCCACATGCAGGCCCGCACCCAGGGGATCCATCATGGCGCCCTGGTAAAAGTCCGTTCCAATTTCGCTGTGGATTTCCGACTTCGGGATGACGTTCACGTGGTGGTCAACAAGGTTGGCGAGCAGTTCCTGGGACTTCAGGAATCCGTCGTAGTGCGACTTATGGAACGCAAGCGAGAGCTTGCCGAATCGCTGAAAATCACAATCGATGCCGTTGTCGTGTACCAGCTTCTCGATGGTTTCGATGGCGTCGTTGTATTCGCGGAACATCTCTACCGCGCGCGGCGCCCCGTATCGCTTTACGGCCGTACTAAAGCCAATGGCCAAACCAGTGGTTGCCATGCCCCCGTTGCGGCCCGATGCGCCCCAGCCGACAGTGTGGCGTTCGAACACAGCAACACTGGCGCCTTGCTTGGCGAATTCAAGGGCAGCGGACAGTCCGGTAAAGCCGGCGCCGATAATCGCAACATCAACGTTCTCGGGGACCGGAGTGCGGCGGTAGTCGCCGGAGGGCTCTGCAGTATCTAGCCAGTAGGGAACAAGTTTCACGGTTTGGCCTTTCGCCTCGACGTCGGTTCAGAGACCGAGGTATGTGTTGATCTCATCCAGGGACTTGGCCGTGCGGAGGTCGTAGCCATCACCTATGGGGTCGTAGCCGCGGTCCAGCATCCAGAGGTTCCGGAAACCCATGTCGTGCATGGGATGCATGTCGTAACGGGTGTGGGAGGAGATGTGCAGGAAGTCCTCCGGCTTGGCATTCAGGGTGTCCAGCATGYATTCGAAGGCCTGGTAGCGCGGCTTATACGCCTGGGCTTGCTCGGCGGTAAGGACGGAGTGGAAGTTTGCGCCGAGCCTGGGAATGCTGATGTCCAGGAAGCTGTCGTCGGCGTTTGACAGGGCCACGAGCTGGAAGTTGTCGCCCATGAGTTTGAGTGGGGCCGGCACGTCGTCGTGGGCACCCCAGCCGCGGACCGCCTCGGCAAACGCTGCGCCTGCTCCTTCGGTGGGCCCAATGCCCCAACGCTTGCACACGCGATCAAAAGAATCCTGAAGGATCTGCTCATAGGGCTTGAAGTCCCCCAGGACCTCGTCAAACCTGTATCCGCGGAACTGCTTCTTGAACGTTGGCCACTGCTCTTCAGAGATACGTCCGTCGAGCAAGCGCCGGGTAGTGGGATCGATGTCGAAGTTGATCAGCGTGCCGTAGATATCAAAGGAGATGTACTTCGGCCGGAAGTTGCTCTCTGCCATGTCGATTCCGTTTCTTGTCGGGAGATTGAAGCGGGCGGGCCGCTGGTGAAGGTGTCGGGCGAGGCTGGATTCCGCCGCAATTGCAGGGCGGGCGGGGTGCGGGCTGCTCGACCGATGACTCGACTCTAGGGCGTTAAATTGTCAATTGTCAACAGTTTCTCACGKCAAATCAGAACGGTTCTCATCGGGCAGATTTCAGGAAAAACTTTCTGTAAATTGTTGACAATCTACTTTTGAGAGGGTTGCATTGCTGTAGATGACGGAGAGATCCGGATCACATTTCAACTTAAAGACTCCCCTTCCCCCACCGCCCGACCCCTCGAAGGGAAGCACTATGAAGATTCGCACGAAAGCTCAGACGGCCGCTGCCGGACTCGCCGTTCTGCTGGCGCTGAGCGCATGTGGCGGCACCGCCAACAGCGACTCTGCAGACAGCAGCAAGACAGCCAACACCACCGACATTTCCGAGGGCGTCCAGCCTGACGAAAAGGCCGTGAGCCTCTTGCCCGCATCCTATAAGGAGAAGGGCGAACTGACGGTGGCAATGGACCTTCATTACCCGCCGACAACCTTCCTCGCCGAAGACAACTCCACTGCGATCGGCCTGAACCCGGACATCGCCCGCTTGGTAGCCAAGAAGCTCGGCTTGAAACTGAAGTTCCAGGACACGAAGTTCGACACCATCGTTCCCGGCTTGGATGGCGGACGCTACGACTTCACCGCCACGACCATGTCCAAAACGGATGAGCGCCTTAAGGTCCTGGACATGATCGACTATTTCAAGGCCGGAAACTCAGTAGCCGTAAGCGCGGGAAATCCCCTGAAGCTCACCAACGAGACCCTTTGCGGTAAGAACATTGCCGTCACGCAGGGTTCGACCGGCCAGCTCAAGCGCCTCCCGGCCCTGAACGAGCAGACCTGCACGTCCAAGGGACAGCCGGCGATCAATGCAGTCACGCTGCCCAATGTCCAGGAAGCCTTGACCCAGCTGGCATCCAAGCGCATCGATGGCATCTTCTACGACACCACATCCCTCGCATGGGCCGGAAAGCAGCAGCCCAACGCCTTCACCCTCCTGACCCCGCAGGTTAACGTCGGCGCGAGCGACCTTACCGCCATCGGCGTCAAGAAGGGCTCGCCCCTGACCCCCGCCCTTCAGGCAGCCATCCAGTCAGTCCTGAACAGCCCTGAGTACAAGAAATCACTGGAGACCTGGGGACTTGAATCCGGCGCCATCACTGACGCCAAGTTGAACTAGCGGGTCACCGATGAGACAAGCAACTATTGAGAGAAGCAAACCGGCAATGAACGGGATGGACGCGACACTCAAACCTCGAATCCGTCGCAGGAGCACCTTTGAATACGTCGCATGGGTCCTCTGCATTGTGCTTGGCCTGGGCATCCTGGCCTCCGTAGCGACGAACCCGAATTTCAAATGGGACGTCGTGGCGAAGTACTTCACCCACGAGGCGATCCTTCGCGGGCTGATGCTCACCATCTTCCTCACCGTGGCCAGCATGGTACTGGGTACCCTCCTGGGCCTGGTCATCGCCATCATGAGGTCCTCGAAAATCAAGCCGATCGCGGCCACGGCAGGTCTCTTCATTACCTTGTTCCGGGGCACCCCTGTCCTGGTCCAACTGATTTTCTGGTTCAACATCGCAGCCCTCTACCCGAACCTCACCATCGGTATCCCGTTCACCAACATCGGCACTGCGATCGATACCAACGCCCTCATGGGCCCGATCACCGCAGCCCTGATCGGCCTGACCTTGAACGAAGCGGCCTACATGGCGGAGATTATCCGCGGCGGATTCTCTTCGGTGGGCAAAGGACAAATTGAAGCGGCCGACTCCCTGGGCATGAGCGCATCCATGAAAATGCGTAAGGTCATCATTCCCCAAGCAATGCCCTCAATCATCCCCGCTACAGGCAACCAGGTAATCGGAATGTTCAAGGAAACCTCCCTGGTCTCCGTCCTGGGTGTGGCCGAACTCCTCCAGAGCGCCCAGCTCATTTACGCCCGCACCTACGAAACCATCCCGCTGCTGATCGTCGCGAGCCTCTGGTACCTCGTCATGACCCTGCTGCTGAGCTACCCCCAATCCAAGCTCGAGCAGAAATACTCCCACACCTCCGTACGGGTCCCCCGCAAGGCCCGCAAGGTGACACTCACCGCACCGGAAGGCATCGCACGATGAACGCTGACGGCACCATCCACGCCCGCCGAATCCGCAAATCCTTCGGACCCAAAACGGTCCTTCACGATATCGACCTCGACATCGCCAGCGGTGAAATCTGCTGCATCATCGGCCCCAGCGGCTCCGGCAAGTCCACCCTCCTGCGCTGCATCAACGGCCTCGAGACCGTCGACTCCGGAGTGCTCAAAGTCAACGGCGACGACTTTGGGTACTACGAAACCGAGAACGCCTACCACGCTCTGCCACCCAGGAAACTGGCCGAACAGCGCACCCGTGTCGGCATGGTTTTCCAACAATTCAACCTCTTCCCCAACATGACAGCCCGCCAGAATGTCATGTCCGGACCGGTCCTGGTCAAAGGTGCCGACAAGAAGCAATCCGCCAAACGCGCCCAGGAGCTGCTCACCAGCGTCGGCCTTGGAGCCTTCGGCGACCGCTACCCTGCGGAACTCTCCGGCGGCCAGCAGCAACGCGTGGCCATCGCCCGCTCACTGGCGATGGATCCCGAAATCATCCTCTTCGACGAACCCACCAGCGCCCTGGACCCCGAAAAGGTCGGGGAAGTCCTCAGTGTCATGCAGGACCTCGCCAAGAAGGGCATGACCATGGTCGTTGTCACCCACGAAATGGGCTTCGCCCGCGAAGTAGCAGACACCCTGCTTTTCATGGACGAAGGTTTCGTCGTAGAACGCGGCGACGCACGCGAGATACTTACCGATCCAAAAGAACCCCGTACCCAAACCTTCCTGAAGCAGGTGCTCTAAACCATGGATGGAAAACTTGCAGTCATCGGCCTGGGCAGCATCGGAAGCATGGCCCTGTGGCAGGCATCGCGGTTGTCCGATTCTGTAGTGGGTTTCGAAGCGCAAGCCCCTGCCCACGCGCGCAGTGCAGCCGGCGGAGACACCCGGCTCTTCCGCATGATCTACCGCGGCAACCCTGCCTACTATCCCATTCTGGCTCGTTCCCGCGAACTATGGGCAGAACTTGAAGCAGAGACCGGGCAGAGCATCCTCACCCGCTGTGGTGGTCTCTCCATCGGCACCAACGACGGACCATACCTCCGCAGCCTGCTCGAGACGACACGAGAAACGGGCGCTGCCCACCACGTCCTCACCCGTGAGGAAATGGCTGCACGCTACCCCCAGCACAACCTCCGCGCCGACGACATCGCCATCCATGACCCCAACGCAGGCGCCCTGCGAACCGACCGCGCCATCACCGCGGCCATCACAGCAGCGGAAGCCAACGGCGCATCCGTCAACACCAACACTCCTATCGAGAGCATCACTGACACCGACGACGGCGTCGTTGTCACTTCCGGTGCAAACTCCTGGACTTTCGAACGGGTCATCGTCGCCTCGGGCGCCTGGTCCAAGCAGCTCATGCCGGAATATCTCAAACGCCATACGGAAACCAGGCGGATCTTCCTCTCGTGGTTCGTCGCCCGGGACGCGGAGCAGTTCTCCCCGGAGAAATTCCCCGTCTTCATCAGGATTTCGGGTGATCGTTCCATGTACGGCGCTCCCGCAGTGGATGGTGTCACCGTCAAAGCCACTCTGGACGGTCGCGGGGCACCCACACCCGCTGCCGATTCCGTGCCCCGCGACCTCAGCACAGCGGAGATCAAGGAAACCACGGAGACGGTTTCGGAATTCTTCCCGGGTTTGATCCCAAGCATCGTGCGTTCGGATGCGTACCCGGACCTCTTCACCTCCGATTCCCACCCGCTGATGGGTTTCCTCGGCGGGTCCAGCAGGATCTACTCGGCCACTGGATATTCGGGAGCCGGCTTCAAGATGGCCTCCGGCTACGGAGAAATCGCGGCCAGCGAAGCACTCGGTAAGCGCTGGTTCGATGATTTGGACTTCCTGCGCCCCCAGAGGTTTCAGCAGACCCAGTGAGTATCGCGCTGATCAGGACATTCGTTCGAATCGCGTATTGTTGACAATCTACAGTTCCTAAGAAAGTATGAAGCCATGGCAACACTTAGCCCGATCCTGAAGCAGGCGACCCCCGTGGTTGTCGATCACGCCGCAGGTAGCTGGATCCACGCGACCGACGGGAAAAAATACCTCGATTTCACCACCGGGATCGGCGTCACCAGCACCGGTCACTGCCATCCCGATGTTGTGGCCGCCGCCCGCGAACAGGTGGGCAGGATTGTCCACGCGCAATACACCACCGTCATGCACAAGCCCCTGTTGGAACTCACCGAGCTCCTCGGCACAGTATTGCCGCAGGGTCTGGACAGCGTCTTTTACGCAACGTCGGGCTCGGAAGCAGTGGAAGCCTCCATCCGGTTGGCCCGCATGGCCACCGGCCGGCCAAACATCATCTCCTTCCAGGGTGGTTTCCACGGCCGGACCGTCGCCGCGGCCTCCCTGACCACTGCGGGAACAAAGTTCCGCTCAGGATTCTCGCCCATCATGGGCGGCGTCCACGTAGCCCCGTTCCCGCATTGGTACCGGTACGGCTGGGACGAAGCCACCGCCGTCGAATTCGCACTGAAGGAACTGGACCACCTCCTGCTGACCATCAGCGCCCCGAGCGACACGGCCGGCTTCATCATCGAACCCGTCCTCGGCGACGGCGGCTACATTCCCACCCCTGTTGCCTTCCTCCAAGGGCTGCGCGAGCGCGCGGACAAGCACGGCATCGTGCTGATCCTTGATGAAGTCCAGGCCGGAGTCGGCCGCACCGGCAAGTTCTGGGGACACGACTGGGCGGGCATAACGCCCGACGTCGTCATCACCGCCAAGGGCCTCGCCAGCGGCTTCCCCATCTCGGCAATCGCCGCCTCCAAGGAACTCATGGGCAAGGCCTGGCCTGGCTCCCAGGGCGGAACCTACGGAGGGAACGCCGTCGCGGCAGCAGCCGGTGTCGCCACTCTCGGCGTCATCAAGCGCGAAAACCTCGTGGAAAACGCTCGTCTCCGCGGCGAGGAACTACGGGCAGGGCTGGAGGCGATCCAAGCCGGATTCAGCGGAATCGGCAACGTCCGCGGCCGGGGCCTGATGCAGGGTGTCGAATTCACAGCAGCGGACAAGACCCCCGATGCCGCTACTGCACTGGCTGTCCAACAGGCAGCCATCAAGGAAGAACTCCTGCTCCTCACCTGCGGTCCGCACGGCAACGTCATCCGCCTCATCCCAGCGTTGAACGTCAGCAGCGACGAGATCCAAGTTGCTTTGTCAAGGTTCTCGCAAGCGCTCAAGTCGGCCACCTCCTAGTCCCCCTTGATTACTGAAAGAGCCACGATGTCCCACACACTTGATCCAAGCTCACTGCAGACAGATCTCTTCATCGACGGTCACTGGCAGCCGGCCGCAAATGGCGCCACGTTTGCCGTGGAGAACCCCGCAACGAACGAAGTCATCGCCCACGTCGCCGACGGAGGCCCCGACGATGCCGCCCTGGCCATTGAGGCCGCCGGAAGGGCACAGGCAGCGTGGGGCAAATCCACTCCCCGCGAACGGGCGGACATCCTTCGCCGGGCGTTCGACCTCGTCATCGCCAATACGGAGAAATTAGCGGCAATCATGACCGCCGAGATGGGAAAGCCGCTCGCGGAGGCAAAAGGCGAGGTCGCCTATGGCGCGGAGATGCTCCGGTGGTTCTCTGAGGAAGCAGTCAGGATCGGGGGCGACAACGCCACCTCCGTGGATGGCAACACCCGCATCCTCATTACTAAAGAACCAGTAGGGCCCTCGGTCCTGGTGACTCCATGGAACTTCCCGCTTGCCATGGGTGCGCGGAAAATCGCTCCTGCCATCGCTGCCGGATGCACCATGGTGTTCAAACCGGCGGAGCTGACGCCCCTCACGTCGTTGGCGCTCGTTGAGATCTTCAAGGAAGCAGGACTTCCCGACGGCGTGCTGAACGTCGTGACGACGTCGGGCGCTTCCAGCGTGGTCCGGACCTGGACGGACAGTGGGATCGCACGCAAGATCAGCTTCACTGGTTCAACTGAGGTGGGAAAGATCCTGCTGCGGCAAGCTGCCGACAACGTGATGCGTTCCTCCATGGAGCTCGGCGGAAACGCACCCTTCATCGTGCTGGCCGACGCGGATATCGAGAAGGCCGTCGATGGAGCCATGAAGGCCAAGATGCGGAATATGGGAGAGGCCTGCACGGCCGCCAACCGCTTCTTTGTCCACCGCTCCGTCGTGGAAGAGTTTGGCGGGAAGTTCGCCAAAAAAATGTCAGAATTGCAGGTAGGCAATGGCGCTGTAGCGGGGACCGACGTCGGACCCCTTATTGAGCAGAAGGGTCTGGATAAGGTCGAAAGCCTGGTTGCAGATGCCGTATCCAAGGGCGCGCGGGTCTTGACCGGGGGAAGCCGTCCGGAAGGTCCGGGGTACTTCTACTCCCCCACCGTACTGATGGACGTGCCCACGGAGGCCGCCCTGATGTCAACGGAAATCTTCGGACCGGTAGCGGCGATCACGCCGTTTGACAGCGAAGACGAAGTCCTCCGCCTGGCCAACGATACCGAGTGGGGTCTGGTGGGGTACGTGTTCACGGAGAGTATGGAGAAAGCAATGCGGTTCTCCGCCGACCTGGAGGTGGGAATGGTTGGCCTGAACACTGGCCTGGTGTCCAATCCCGCCGCACCATTCGGCGGTGTCAAGCAGTCCGGATTGGGTCGCGAAGGCGGCAAAATTGGGATTGACGAGTTTTTGGAATACAAGTACACCGCGGCAGCGGTCTAATAGGTTCAACTTGCCGAAGCATGGAATGAGGGGATGTCAATGGCGGCACCGGAGGGAATGTTCGTGTTGGAGGGCCGGCCCACGGCGCAGCTGATTGCTGACCAATTACGTGAGCTGATTGTGCAGGGAGCTTTCACGCCTGGACAACAGGTCAACGAATCAGCGCTGGCCAGCCAGCTCAGCACGTCCAGGGGCCCGCTCAGGGAAGCGCTACAGCGGCTGTGCCAGGAGGGCATCCTGGTCAGCAAGCGCAATCGTGGCGTTTTCGTTCTGGAGCTCTCTACAGAAGACATCCGGGAAATCTACGCCGTCCGCGAGGCGGTGGAGCTAGCGGCCGCCAACACACTGCTGGACTCGGAGCCGGATCAGGTCACTGATACCTGCAGGGAACTGAAGGGCATCATCCGAGGCATGGCCAAACAGGTCGCTGCGTCTGACTGGCAAGCTATCGCGCGGCTGGATATGCAGTTCCACACGGCCTTCGTTTCAGGAACCGGCAATACGCGTTTGATCCGGATCTATGAAACCCTCGCAGCGGAATCCCGCATGTGCATTTTGAGCCTTGAGGTGGCCTACCCCCGCATCGATGCCCTGGTGCAGGAACACCAGAAGATCCTGGACCTGCTCGAGGCCCGTGACCGAAGTGGTCTTCAGGATGCCATCAAACGGCACATGCAAAAGGCCGTCGAGGACCTCACTTCCAAGCCTGAAGTAACGGAAATTACCGCTTAGGCTTTTAAACTGCTTCGCACTAAGAAGGGCCCGGTTCGCATGTGAACCGGGCCCTTCCTTTCTGCCTCTAATTGGTCGGGACGTCAGTCACGACCCACATTTTCCGCAGCGTCTCGTGAATGGTCCACGTACCCGTCCAGCCGGCCGGCGTGACGAACAATGTGCCAGGACCAATCTCAAAGCTGCTCCCGTCTTCTTCAGTGATTGTCCCTTTGCCACTGAGGATCTGGCAGATTTCGTCGTAGCCGGGACGAGTGCTCTTGAATACTCCTGGCGTGACCTCCCAGATGCCTGTCTTGTGTCCCTCCCTTGCCCACAGCCGGAACGAGACCTCGGTCTGCCCTGGTGTGCTGCTGGTTGCCTTGCTTATGTGCTCCCCGGGGTTGGCGGTTAATGCATCGTTCATCACAGTGGCCTTGACCATTGCTGCTCCTTCCGGGCCTGGGCCCGACGTCAATGGGCCCGCCATCTTTGGCAGGCCGATCTCTATTTTAGCAATTGTCAACAATTGACGATATGTTTTGCCAGAAGTGACCACAGGGCGGACGCCCCACACCAGGGCGGAGACCCATTCACCGAGGAACAAGCGAGACCTTCATCGCCGGCTGAAACCGCCCCGACCCCGGGTCTGGCCCACGACGCCGAGCAGGAGTAGCGTCGCTCTGAGCAGGTAGCAGAACAGCCAAAGGAGCCAGACATGGCTGGATGGAATGCCGATACCGCCGCCGGCCCCCTGGGCGCGGGGACCGTCACGCTGGTGGAGGGTACTTCCTTCTGCATCTCCCTGCCCAGCGGCGACATTGGTCCGGATCATCCGCACGGCCTGTTCTTCCAGGACACGCGCATCCTGTCCGCCTGGAGCTTGACGGTGAACGGTCAGCCCGTGGAACCCCTGACAGCCCAAACGAAGGAACCGTACAGAGCCATCTTCGCCGGCCGCATCACCATGTCCGACGGATATGCGGACACCCCGCTGATCGTGGAACGTGTCCGCGAATTGGGCGTAGGAATGGTGGAACGCATGACCGTTTGGAATTATTCGATGAAACCCGCGGACTGCCTGATGGAAATCACGGTCGGTGCGGATTTCGCCGACGTCTTCGAAGTCAAGGAAGCGCGGGTTCTCACGCAGTGGGAGGAAAGCTGCGAAGCCGATGCCAACACACTGATCCTTCGCGCCCGCTGGCGGGACATCCGGAAGTCCGTCGTCGTACGTTCCGATGTTGCCCAAGCGAGCCGTGAAGGTTTTAGCTACAGGACCACTATCCCGCCCAGGGGCTCTTGGAGCACCGAGCTGACCGTGATGCCCGGACTTGAAGGGTCGGCGCCGTCAGCGCCGGTGGTGCATCCCGCCGTCGGCGAATTATCCCGAAGCGATCAACGCCGACAGGAATGGGTGGCCAAGATTCCCGTCCTGCATATGGGCAACCACTCAATTGAGAGGACCTTGAGGCGGAGTTACGACGATCTGGGAGCCCTCCGCATCGAGGATCCAGCCCACCCGGAGAGGGTGGTTGTGGCGGCGGGAGCCCCGTGGTTCATGACCCTGTTTGGCCGGGACTCGTTGTGGGCATCGGAAATGGCCATGCCGGTCGATCCCTCGCTGGCCTTGGGAACCTTGCAAACATTGGCTGAGAGGCAGGGTTCGGTAGTCGACCCCGTGAGCGAGGAAGAACCGGGCAAGATTTTGCATGAGGTCCGCCTGGATGTCTCCAGCAGCCTGGCCTTGGGTGGCAAGTCAATCTATTACGGCAGTGTCGATGCCACTCCGCTGTTCGTGGTGGTTCTGGGTTCGGTCAGCCGTTGGGGTTTCGCCAAGGACACCATTGCCGCGCTGCTGCCCCACGCAGACCGCGCCCTCGACTGGATCCGGGACTACGGCGACAGGGACGGCGATGGGTTCGTCGAGTATGAGCGGCTCAACGATCGCGGGCTGATCAACCAGGGCTGGAAGGACTCATGGGACGGGATCAACTTCGCGGACGGAAGGCCCGCTGAGCCGCCTATCGCGCTGTGCGAGGTCCAGGCATACGTCTACGACGCGTACATGGCCCGCGCCTGGATGGCATACGACGCCGGCGACTCACCCCTGGCGCGCGAACTCGCCGATCGTGCCTCGCAATTGAAAGCCAGGTTCAATGAGGAATTCTGGATGCCGGATCGTGGCTATTATGCGATCGCATTGGACGGAAGGAAGCGGCAGGTGGATGCCTGCGCATCCAATATGGGGCATTGCCTCTGGGTTGGCCTGGTGGACGAGGACAAGGCGCCCCTCGTAGCTGAGCGGCTTATGTCACCGGAGATGTTCAGCGGCTGGGGCGTACGGACGCTGGCAACCGATATGGGCGCCTACAACCCCGCCAGCTACCACAACGGTTCCGTCTGGCCGCACGATAACGCAGTCATCGCAGCAGGTCTGATGCGCTACGGGTTCGTGGAGGAGGCTCAACGGATTGCTACAGCTTTGCTTGATGCGGCCGACTACTCCGAGGGCCGTCTTCCCGAGCTGTTTTGCGGGTTCAGCCGGGAGCAGTACAGCGAACCAGTCCCCTACCCCACCGCCTGCTCACCCCAAGCCTGGGCAGCCACCTCGCCCATCCAACTGATCACGAGCCTGATGAGGTATGACGCCCACGTTTCGCGCGGCGGCTTCTGGATGGATCCCCGGTTGCCTGCCTCCTACGGCGACCTGCACATCACCAACGCGCCCATGGCGGGCGGCCGGGTGACCATCGACATCGCCGATTCAATTCCCAGGGTGCAGGGATTGCCGGATGGCATGAAGTTCCACCGGGGACACCGGCCCTGGTTGACCGAACTCGTGGGGCAGGCGGGCTTGTGGAACGACCTCGATGCCAACAGCCGATCGCATGGCGGCCCGGGCAGGGACCCCCAAAGGAGCTAACGTTCTAGAACGCCGCGCGCAGGGATGTCGCAACGAAACGGCCGCGGCCGGCCGCCTCGCGCAGAATCCAAACAGCCGGAACTCCGCCCACGGCGGGCATCACCTGGCCCTCGGCAATGAACATCGGGGCAGCTTCATGACCTACGGACCACCACCCCGCCTGCGGGCAGTGGTGACCAGTGCTCGCCGTCTCGGACTCGTTAGGGGCTGGGGCAGCAGGGCGGCGCTTCTTCATGGCAATTCCTTCTCCGGGTAACGCCCCGTGGATGGGGCGAGGACATGAATAGAGCCTAGCAATTGTCAACAATCTACGAAAGGGTGAGGGTCTGTAATTTTTGGGTCCACCCCTGGTGCCGCTTTCCCGACCTCCTTATCTTGTTGACAATCCGGCTCGAACAAGTGTATTGTCGACAATCGACGAAGACGTAAGCGTGTTTCGTCGACAATCGACATCGCTAGAACCGGAGGAAACATGGCATTCGCAACCAAGCCAAAATTCGTTACGTTCGACATGAACGGAACATTGATCAAATTCAGCATCAACGATGCGATCCGTGACGTCCTGGCTGACCGGCTTCCGGCCGACATCGCTGATCACTACCTGCGGGCCTGCAAGGCATACCGCATCGACGAATGCATGGGCGACTACAAGCCGTTCCACCAAATCATCGCCAACTCCATGGAACGGGCTTCCCGCAGGGTTGGCATCGATTACAAATCCGCCGACGCCCGCGCTGTCTACGAGACCGTCCCCGAGTGGGGCCCCTACCCGGGCGTCACCGAGGCGCTGAACAAGCTGGCTGAGGCCGTTCCGCTGGTCATCATCACCAACAGCGACACTGCGCACGCTACTCGCCTTTCCGAAAACCTGAAGGCACCGTTCGAAGCTGTTATCAGCGCCGAACAAATGGGCATGTACAAGCCCCGGCTCGGCGCATTCGAGTACATGTTCGACAAGCTCGGCGTGACGCCGCACGAGATCGTGCACGTTTCCGCGAGCCCGATGTACGACCTGCGACCCGCAGCCACCTTGGGTGTCAGCAACAAGGTCTACGTCGACCGCGGCTTTGAGCACGACGAGCACTGGCTCGGCTACGAACGAATCACTGAAATCGCCGACCTGCCGGTCCTCTTTGGCCTGCAGCGTCCAGCAGCCACATGAGAAAGCCCGCCTACAGATGAGCGCCACAAAGACCGGGCCGGCTATCACCAGGCTCCAGGCTCTTGGCCTGGATCTTCCCACCCTCGCCGACAACCCCCATTACGTGGATCACCGGGCCGTTCATTCGAGCATTCACATTTCCGGCCAGCTGCCATTCAAGAACGGCGTCCTCTTGGGGCAAGGCATTGTTGGACGGGACGTGGAGCTGGAGGCAGCGCGGGAACTCGCACGACACGCCGCACTGAACTGCCTCGCCGCCGCGGAACAAGCAGTGGGAGATCTGAACCGGGTCCGGATAATCCAGATGCTGGTCTTCGTCGCCAGTGCACCCGACTTCGGACTGCAATCGCGGGTGGCCAATGCGGCCAGCGACTTGCTCCTGGAGGTGCTGGGCGAGAACGGACGACATGCACGCACCGCTATTGGCGTCGCAGGGCTGCCGCTCAACGCACCAGTCGAGATCCAAATGGTCTGCACGGCCGTTGACGAATAAGGAGAACACCGTGAACCGGCTTCAACAAGCCTTGGACAGCTTGCAGGATCGGATCGACACCCCGGCCCCGATCGTGTTGATCGATGTCATGCAGGACAACATCGATCGCATGCAGGCCTTTGCCACTCATCGGAACCTCGACGTCAGACCGCATGTGAAAACGCACAAATGCTTGGAAATAGGCCGTCGCCAGGTAAAAGCCGGCGCGGTGGGCATCACCGCAGGCAACGTGGGTGAGGCCGAAGTGTTTGCCGCGGCCGGCTTCGACGACATCTTCATCGCCTACCCGATCTGGCCTTCAGTGACGAAAGGCCTGAGGATCCGAAAGCTTGCCGCCACCACCCGGCTGCGGGTCGGCGTTGACAACTTTGCGGCAGTCGACGCTCTTGCCGACGCGATGGGCTCTGAGGCCGATCGGCTGGAAGTCGTAATCGAAGTCGACTGCGGTGCCCGTCGTTCCGGAGCACCGCCGGAGGCAGCAGGCTCCCTCGGGTCGGCCGCCCGCAAACGAGGCCTGGTGCCGGTGGGCGTGTTCACCTACCCAGGCCACGGCAGTCTGAGTCCGGACGCCCGCAAGCGTGCCGCAATGGACCAGGAGGCCGCGCTCACCACCGCCGTGCGCAGCTTCAATGCCGTAGGGATCAGAGCCGACGTGGTCAGTGCAGGATCGACACCCACCATCGAATTTGCAAGCAACAGCATCATTACCGAAATCCGGCCTGGCGAGTACGTTTTCAACGACCTCAACAACAGTAGGCTGGGCGCCTGCACCGAGGAACAGATCGCGCTTTTTGTTGCCGGGACCGTGGTGAGCGACTGGGTATCCGATCAGGTCATACTCGACGTAGGCACCAAAGTGCTGAGCCGTGAAGGCAGTCCTGAAACCGGCTACGGCGCCGTCGCCGGCACACAGGCAGTCCTGTCCAAACTCAACGAATACCACGGCTTCCTCGCCGTGCCCCCAGGCGATTTCCATCCCGGCATCGGCGCTGTGCTTCCGATCGTCCCCAATCACGTCTGCCCGGTAGTCATCAATTTTGACGAGCTGATAGTCACCGACAGCGCTGGCGCTTTCCTGGAGCGCTGGACAGTGGATGCCCGCGGATTCCTCGGCTGAACCGCCGCCAGCGGGCCGAAGGCATATCCCGTCCCAACAATCACCGACTTCACGGAGATAGACACCATGAGACTCGAAAACAACACTGCTGTAGTAACCGGAGCAAGCAGCGGAATCGGCGAGAGAGTGAGTTCGCACTTCCGCCGCGAAGGCGCCCGTCTCATCCTCACTGGCCGGAGGGAACAGCTCGATAGCACCCTGCCCGAGGACCTGTACGTTCCCGGCGACCTCAACGACGAAGCGTTTGTCGAAAGCCTGGCCCGTCAAGCGGCAGAGTCGTTCGGCACCGTAGACGTGGTTGTCCTAAACCATGGACTGCAGGTCAGCGGTCCCCTGGCAGAGATGAGCTACGACGACGCCAAGAACGTGCTTCACAGCAACCTGCTCAGCTCGTTCCTGATGATGAAACACTTTGCGCCCTTGATGCCGGCTGCCGGAGGTTCATTCGTCTTGGTCAGCTCACGGCTGGGTATGGTCGGAAAGCCTGACGAGGTCCTGTATTCCGCAGCCAAAGGGGGCCTCATCATGCTGGCCAAGGGCGCAGCCATAGAGTGGGCTCCCCGAAACATCCGGGTCAACGTCGTAGCTCCAGGACTGACGGCAACCCCTGTCATCGAAGCATCGTTCCGCCGCAGGGAGGATCCCCTGGCCTATCGTCGGGAGCGGGAAGCACAGATCCCGCTACAACGCCTCGCTTCCCCCGAAGAGATTGCCGACGCCATCCTCTTCATGGCGTCATCGGAATCTTCTTACGTCACCGGCGCGGTTCTCCCTGTCGACGGCGGTTACACCGCCTTCTGACCACCACGTCCCCCAATGCACGACATCACACACAAAGCAGGACCAAAATGAATGCCCTTACAGCAACCCCCCGCAACGGTGACCTCGGCTTCTGGATGGCCGGCCGCACAGACAATAGACCCACTTGCCCGCAATTCACGGGGCAGGACACTGTAGACCTGGCCATCATAGGTGGCGGTTACACAGGCCTGTGGGCGGCCTATTTTGCCAAGAAACTCGAACCCTCACTCAAGGTAGCGGTATTCGAGGCAGAGCAGGTCGGCTATGGCGCCTCCGGTCGAAACGGCGGCTGGCTCTCAGCAATGCCTCCGGGAAACCGGGCAACGTTCGCCCGCGCATCAGCAGGTGGCTTGGAAGCGAGCAGGGCTTTGCAGCAGGAGTTTGTGGCGGGCGTCGATTCCGTGCTGGACATTCTCCAGGCCGAAGGCATCAACGCGGACCAGCACAAGGGTGGTGCCCTGGTGGCTGCCCACACCAGGGCGGGGCAGGGCCGACTGGTGGCCCGCCGCGATGCCGACCTGAAATACGGCCTGACCGAAGACGAAATCCAGATGTTGGACCGCGATGACTTTCAAAGCCGTATTAATATCTCCACGGTCCACGGAGGGCTTTACTACAAACACTGCGCCCGGTTCCACCCTGCGAAGCTGGTTCACGGGCTGACAGACACCCTGCAGTCCATGGGGGTCAGCATCTACGAGGACAGTCGAGTAGACAGTGTCGGGCAGGACACCCTCACCCTGGCGAACGGGCGGGTCAGCGCTGCCAAGACCTTCATCTGCACGGAAGGGTACTCGGGCCCGCTGCTTGGAACCCGAACCCTTATACCGATCAATTCCTCCATGATCGTGACTAAGCCGCTCCCGGACGAAGCCTGGCAGCACATCGGATGGAAGGGACTTCAGTGCCTCAGCGACTCAGCACACACCTTCATCTACGCCCAGCGAACAGCGGACGGCCGTATCACCATGGGAGGGCGGGGAGTCCCCTACCGCTACAGCTCCGGCACTGGAGGAAGCGGTTCAACAGCACAGTCCACCGTAAATCTGCTTGCGGAGAAGCTCCGGACATTCTTCCCGGATGTCCCCTTCGAGGTGGACCATGCCTGGTCCGGTGTTCTTGGTGTAACCCGTGACTGGAACGGCGGTGTCCACTGGGATCCAGCGGCCGGCGTCGGCTCTTCAACGGGTTATGCGGGACACGGCGTCACGGCAGCCTATGTCGGTGGGCGAACCCTCGCCGAGCTGGCGTTCGAACGCGAGACTGAACGGACTTCACTTCCCTGGGTGGGCTACCGCGCGCGGAAGTGGGAACCGGAGCCCATCCGCTGGTTGGGTGTTCATGGCATGTACCGTCTCTTCGGACTGGCTGACCAATGGGAAGAGCGCCGGGATTCAACCAAAACTTCACTCTTGGCCAAATTCGGCAGCAGGCTCGCCGGACTCCATGAATAGCGCATCTGCCAACGCTCTGGCTAAACCCTCGAAGGGAAGCATCATGAAAACCGGTTCCAGACGCCGGCATGGGCCTGAAACAGGGCGCGGCGCCAATACCAGCCCGGCAAAAAAACCAATCATCAGGGAGGGCCTGACCATGGATGGAAGACTCGCAGTCATTGGACTCGGCAGTATCGGCAGTATGGCGTTGTGGCAGGCTTCCCGGATGGCCGGCCCGGTCACCGGGTTCGAGGCACAGTCCCCTGCTCACGGGAGAAGCGCCGTGGGCGGTGACACCCGCTTGTTTCGCATGATCTACCTCGGGACCCCCAGCCTCTACCCGATCCTCGAACGCTCCCGTGATCTTTGGGCTGAGTTGGAAACAGAAAGCGGGCAGGACATTCTCACACGGACCGGAGGACTGTCCATAGGCAACGCCGGCAGCCCGTACATCAGCGGCCTCTTGGAAACCGCACGACTCAACGGGACTGCCCACGAAGTCCTCAGCCGCGAAGAACTCGCCGAACGCTATCCACAGCACAACCTCCGCGCAGACGATGTCGCCGTTTACGATCCGAATGCGGGGGTCCTGCGCACGGACCGCGCCGTCACAGCCGCCATAGGCGCAGCACGGGCCAATGGAGCTACGGTGCACATCAACACCCCCATCGACAGCATCTCCGAAACCGACGACGGCGTTATTGTCACCTCAGGTGGGAATTCGTGGAGCTTCGAGAACGTCATTCTCGCCTCGGGCGGTTGGTCGAAACGACTCATGCCTGAGAATCTCAAGTCGCATGTTGAGACACGCCGGGTGTTCCTGTCGTGGTTCGTTGCCCGCGACGCAGCCCGCTTCACCCCGGAAACGTTCCCCGTTTTTAGCCGCATGTACGACGACCGCGCCATGTACGGCGCGCCCGCCGTCGATGGGGTAACGGTCAAAGCCACCTTGGATGGGCGGGGAACAGTGGTCACCGACGCCGACCGTTTTCCCAGGGAACTCTCGGAAGCCGAAACCACCGAGACCTTGAAGACAGTCTCGGACTTCATCCCGGGCCTGGTTCCGTCGATCGTCCGCTCAGACGCCTTTCCGGAGCTGTACACCAAGGACCGGAACCCTCTGTTGGGATGGCTCAGCGAATCGAGCCGGATCTACTGTGCGACGGGGTTCTCCGGAGGCGGTTTTAAGAACGCCACAGGGTACGGTCACATCGCCGCGCATGAAGCGCTTGGCAAACAACCAATCGAAGGCCTGGATTTCGTGCGTCCGGAGCGGTTCACCACCGGCGCCTGATGAGGGCACCCCAGCTCAGAAACCTTCCCTGAGTAGAGCCTGCCACGGACGAAATCAACACCCCCTGTATAATCGACAATCGACGAGGAGGCCCAGGGTGGATCGCAGGTTTGAGTGGCAAGAGCAGCGAACGACCACGCCTGACGGCGTCTACCGGGTGCTCCGCACCGCCATCTTGGACGGAACCGTCTCTCCCGGGGAACAGCTGCGGGAAACGCATATCGCTACGGATCTCGGCATCAGTCGTTCGCCACTGCGTGAGGCGTTGAC
Source organism: Paenarthrobacter sp. TAF1 (assembly GCF_052113825.1). Taxonomy (NCBI): domain Bacteria; kingdom Bacillati; phylum Actinomycetota; class Actinomycetes; order Micrococcales; family Micrococcaceae; genus Paenarthrobacter; species Paenarthrobacter sp. TAF1. The sequence goes on along the minus strand of NZ_JBFRDO010000006.1, from coordinate 128,755 downwards.
CAAGCTTGAAGAGGAAGGCCTCGTGGTGAAAGTCCCCTTCCGTGGTTCTTTCGTTGTGGAGGTAAGCGATCGGGACGTCTCCGAGATCGCATCCATCCGCCTGCTGGTGGAGCCTTATGCCGCCGAGCTCGCTGCCCCGACACTGCGGGATGCGAAACGGCCTCTTCTCAAGCAGACCATCGAGGAACTCTACCGGGCAACCGATGCGAACGATATCCCGGCGAGCATTGATGCCCACCTTAGGTTCCACCGGCTCTTCTACGAACACTCCGGTAACGCGGCGCTTTACAGTCTGTGGAGCGGTTGGGAGAACAAGTTGCGTCTTTACTTCGCGGCGGACCATCCTACGTACAGCGATCTTCATCAAGTTGCCGTCGAACATGAAAAGCTGGCGGAGCTTGCTTTGAACGGTGACATCGAGGGCTACCGCAAGGAAACGCTCAGCCAGTTCCAGAACGCTTTAGGCGCCGAAACCGCAGACCCGGCCTGACGTCAACTCCGGAAAAGCCCGCCGGCAACGCCGGCGGGCTTTTCGCGCTACGGCGTGACCTTGAGTTCCCGGATGGTCAGTTCCCGGAACGTGGCCGCACCTTCGTGGGCGTAGAGGCGGATGCCGTCATCGCCGTCGAGCGGGAAGACCCGGTGCGAATGGACCACGCGCCCGTCGCCGACGAACATCTCTACACTTGTCCGATCCACCAGGATGCGTAGCGTGAGTCTTCCGGCGGCGGGGTCCACCGGGGTTTGGGATTCCCCGGCCGTGGGGTTGACGGTGGGACGGCGGTTGACGTAGGCGAAGGGCCCGCGCAGGTAGGCGCCTGCTGCAACGTGTCTGCCTCCTCCTGATGCGCGGCATAGCTCGAAACCGAGATTGGCCGGTGGCGCAGCCGGATCCCACACCACCTCGCAGCTCAGATCGTACGCGTTCGAGCGGACCTTCAAGTCGTATGTACCGGCAACTGCCACATCACCCAGCCGATGTGTGCGCTTCACGTGGTTACCCAGCGCGGACGTGGGGGTGGAGGAAAGGTAGTAGGCGCCATTTCCACGCTTGAGCCGGACGTCACGCACGATCATGTCGTCGCCGTTGTAACCGTCAGCGGCAAGGGTGGGCGTGTTGTGGGGGTAGTCCCAGAAATTAGCCCATCCGATCGCCCGCCGCAGGGTTGGGTCCTCCGCACCCGATTCTGTGTGATGCGGGTAGGTCACAGCGCCATAGAAATCGAAGCCGTAATCGAGCCATTCCGGCTCGGCATGGTCGGGCGTAAAGGAACTGCCGTCGAAAGCGCCGGTCCAATACGCATACGTCGCGGGCAATCCGCGGCCCTTGCCGTTCGCGCTGGTGCCCAGGACCCAATGGGAGGTGCCGTCGTCGGCTGTCATCCGAAAGAGGTCAGGGCACTCAAGAAGCCCAAGGTCAGTGCGGACAAACTCCCCAACACGCTTCCAGGTCCGCAGGTCCGGTGAGGCGTAGAACCCGAGCTTCTGCCCCTCGGCGTTGGCCATGAACCACCGCCCACGGTCCGCGTCCCGGATCACCTTGGGATCACGGAAATCGTGCACGCCGGGGTTGGGCAGCACCGGAGCCGCGCCACCGGGCTTGAACGAACGCCCCCTGTCAGTCGAGTACCAAAGGTACTGCGCCTGGCGCCCTTCCGGTGCCTGGGTGACGAGTGCTATGACCGCCCCCGCACCGTATCCCGCAGTATTTCGCTCATCCACCACCAGGCATCCGGACCAACAGTCACCGTTGCCGTTGCTGAACTTCGGGATCGCGACACCCCGGTCCCGGAACGCTACGTGATCGGTTGTAGTGGCCCGGCGCCAGGACGTGCCGCCCCCGCCGGTGATGTAGTCGGCGTTGTACAGGTAGTAGTAGTGGTACTCCCCGTCCAGGTAGATGGGTCGTTGGGGATCGTTCTTCCAGTTGTCGCTGACGCTGAAGTGATAGTCGGGGCGCATCCGGGTTGGTCCTTTCGAGGGGCTGCCTGCCGCCGACGCGGGGTCGGACAGCGCCAGGGATCCGCCCAAAGCAACCGCACCGGCGCCTGTCAGTAGTCCGCGGCGGGAGAATGATGATGAATTCTTCATGGGTTTCACTTCCGTTCCGGCAGGAGGCTGCGGGTTTCTTCGAACACCCCGGCCATGGTCCAAGCATCAAAGGAGAGGAGCCGCACCGTACCTTCGGTGGCGGCCAGTGTTACGCGCCCGCCGCCTTGGGTCGGGTAGACGCGGGCAGTCAGCGGCTTGCCGTTGGCGAAAATTTCGACGGCGGACCGGTCCACCAGAATGCGTAGGCGAACCCATCCGTCCGTCATGGGAAGGGGGCCGGACTTCTCCTCCACATCAACGGCCGGGTCCAGGCTGCTGCGCGTGCGGTCCAGATGCAGCATGCCGGTGGCGCCTCCGTCGGCCGAGCGGCCCAGAATGACCACCGTCTCTTCAGCGCCGTCCACGGATCCAAGCAGTCCGAGTCGCAGCTCCGCACCTGCGGAGAGCTGCAACTCCACCTCAAGGTCGAGTTGGTTGCCGGAAACACCGGTATCCATGGCCGTTCCGGCCACCAGTACCTGGGCAGGCACATGGGAGTGATTCCTGCGCAGCTTCCCGATTTCGGGCACTGGCGCGAACTCCAGGGTTCCGTCGTTGCCCAACGTGGCGACCCGCGGCAGGCTCATGACCCCCGACCACCCGGCTTCCACCATGGCTGCGTCGCTTCGCCCCTCCTGCATCCAGCCGAACATGACCCGCCGGCCGGATTCATCCTGGAAAGACTGGGGCGCGTAGAAGAAGCGGCCGCCGAAATCCAGCCGGTGCAGCGACCCGGGTTCGAAGGTGTCGCCGGCGTAACGACCCGTCCAGTACAGCGGGTGGCGGGTTTCGCCGTCGTTCCACGCGGAAAAGACCAACACATCCGTCGAGTCACCGGCATGTGGAGATCCCAACGATCCTTGTCCTGCACGGAAAAGATCAACACATTCCCACATGGTCCCCGTCCAGTCAGGGCCTTCAGGATCACCTTGAGAGGCATCCCCGATGAACAGTGGCCCGAGATAATCCCAGGTGCGCAGGTCCGAGGACTCGTAAAGAAACGCCGTGCCGCCGACGTCCCGGATCCCCGAACCGACCAGCTGCCGCCAAACGCTTCCCTCCCGCCACACGCAATGATCGCGGAAGGCCGTGATGTCCACACCGGCCGGCGGTGCGCCAATGACCGGGTTTCCGGGGTCCTTGGTCCAGTCCTGCAGGTCCGGAGTTCCTGCGGCGACGCAGGGCAACTCCTTGCCGGCGTACCGCCCGGAGTACACCAAGGTGGGCGTGCCGCCGTCGTTCACCAACACCCCTGACCAGCAGCCCTCGGCGTCCGGTCCCGCGGACGGCTCCAAAGCTACGGGTTGGTCACTCCAGGAGACCAGATCGGTGCTGGTGGCGTGGCCCCACTGGATGCGGTGGTGGAAGGCACCCTCCGGGTTGTACTGATAGAAGAGATGGTAAGTGCCGTTCCATTGGCTGACACCGTTGGGATCGTTGAGCCAACCGGCCGGCGAGACGAAGTGGAAACGCGGCCTTAGTGGATCTGCCTCGGCACGGGCCACTAATTCATCCTGCGGAACCGTGGCGAGCGGATGGGTCACTTCAGTCATGCGGAAGCCTCATCTTGAGCGGTCGACGCCGGGTGGCCGGGTTGGATTGGTTCACTCGCCAGGGCGTGGCCGCCGGCAGCGGCCCATGGACGGTACAGGTGGCAGCGCACCCAGTGACGGTTTTCGGGGTCCCCCACCCGATGGCGGACGGGTTCCTCGGCCGAGCAGGCTTGGTCCGGGTCGCCGTCGAACATGCAGTGCGTCGAGGCCATGACCGCCTGCCTCAGTTCGGCCCGGCGGACGGGATCGTACGAGCCCGCCCGGGCCGGATCCGGCACGGCCGAGACCAGCAGTTGGGTGTAGGGGTGCGCAGGGTTGGCCAACAGATCCAGGGACTCGCCCTCTTCAACGAGCTCTCCGGCGAACATGACCGCCGTCCGGTCCGCCAGGTAGCGGGCGGAGGCGAGGTCGTGGGTGATGTACAGCATGGAGATGCCTTGCTCGTCGCGGAGCTTACGCATCAGGTTCAGCACGCCGATCCGGACGGAGACGTCCAGCATGGACGTCGGCTCGTCGGCCAGGATGACCTGCGGTTCAACGGCCAGGGCCCGGGCGATCGCAACGCGTTGGCGCTGACCTCCCGAGAGCTCGTGCGGGTACGAGTTCAGCATGTCAGCTTCCAGGCCGACGGTGGTCATAAGTTCTTCCAGGCGGTGCCGGGTCTGCTCCTCGGAACCGCCCTTGCCGTGGATCGCCAGGGAACGCCGCAGGAAATGCTCGATCCTGTGGGCCGGGTTCAAGGAGCCGAAGGGGTCCTGGAACACCATCTGCAATTGGGACCGGAAGGCCCGGGACGCTTGGAAACGATCCCGTTTGAGGACATCGACGCCGTCAATGAGGATCTCCCCCGAACTCGGCTTCTCGAGCCGCGCCACACAGCGGGCCAAGGTGCTCTTGCCGGAACCGGACTCTCCCACGAGGGCTACGATTTCGCCCTTGCCGATGGTCAGATCGATGTCGTGCAGGGCGCGGACGGAGTCGCGGGAGAACAAGCCGCCAATCGGGAACGACTTTCCCAGTCCACGGATTTCAAGGGCAGGGGTACTGGTTTTGGACGCGGCCGAGGGGGTCATCAGGGAGTGGCTCATCGTGCAGCTCCTTCGAAGTCAGTCGAATCAATCACCGAAGCGTCGGCACCAAACGGGGCCACAAAATGGCCGGGTGCTGCCTCGGTGAGGTCCGGGATGTCCCGGAACTTCACGCCGTCGGGCAGTCCCGTCAACGGAACGCGGGGACCGGTAAGGGGCGGAAACGCGCCCATCAGTGCCTGGGTGTAGGGGTGACGGGGATCGGCATATACGTCCTGGGCTTTCGCGGTTTCCACGATCCGGCCGCCGTACATGACGGCYATGCGGTGCGAGAGTTCCACCATGAGGGACATATCGTGCGTGATGAAAAGGACGGAGAAGCCAAGCTCGCGTTGCAGTTCCTTGATTTGGGCCATGATTTCCTGTTGCACCACCACGTCCAGTGCTGTGGTGGGCTCGTCGAGGATCAGCAGTGACGGCTTGAGCGCCACGGCCATGGCAATGACGGCACGCTGACGCATTCCGCCGGAGAGCTGGTGCGGGTAGGACTTCAGCCGGGCGGGATCGATCCTGACAAGCTCCAGCAGTTCACCGGCACGTCGCAACGATTCCTTCCGGGAGTAACCGGCGTGGGTGGTGAAGATGTCCACGATCTGGTCGCCGATGGTCATCACCGGATTGAGCGAATTCATGGCCGACTGGAACACCATCGCCACGTCCTGCCACCGGAAGCGCCGCAGCTCCTCGGCGCTCATGGCCAGGACGTCCTTGCCGCCGAAGGAAATGCTGCCGCCGGCGATCTTTGCGGGGTCCTTCAGGAGCCTCATGATCGAGTTGGCAATGGTGGACTTGCCGCAGCCGGACTCCCCCGCCAGACCGAACACCTCGCCGGTGCCGATGCTGAAGGAAACGCGGTCGACGGCGGTGGTGGAGCGGGTATCTCCGATGTACTTGACGGTGAGGTTCTTGACGTCGAGGACGGGTTCGTGGGAGCCGAAGGAGACTTGGGAGATGGTCATTTGGCGGTGCTCGTTTCGGCTTTCGTGGGTGTTGTTTTGGGCGTCTTGATCTTTCGCAGCCGCGGATTGGTGACTTCGTCCACGGCGTAGTTGATCAGGGCAAGGGCGAACGCGACCAGTGCGATGCACACACCGGAGGGTACGAAGACCCACCAGCTTCCGGTGAGCAGGGCACCTTCGTTACCGGCCCAGAAGAGGTTGTTGCCCCACGAGACCGTGCTGACGTCACCAAGACCCAGGAACTCCAGGCCCGCTTGGGCTCCGATGCCGTAGATGACGCAGGCCAGCAGCGTGCCCATGACGATCGAGGCCATGTTGGGCAGGATCTCGCGGAACATGATCCGTCCTGCCCGTTCGCCGGACACGACGGCCGCAGCGACGAAGTCCTTGGACCGGATTGACAGTGCCTGGGAGCGCAGGACGCGGGCCGAACCGGCCCATCCCGTGACCACAAGAACCAGGATCACAGTCCCCAGGCCCGGCGGAAGGAACGCCGCCAGGATGACCAGCAGGGGCAGTCCGGGCAGAAGCAGGAAGACGTTGGTGACCAGGGACAGGGCTTCGTCAATGAACTTGCCGAAGTACGCCGAGGCCAGACCCACGAGAATGCCGATGAAAGTGGACGCCAGACCCACCGTCAGTCCCACGAACAGGGAACTCCGTGAGCCGTGGACGGTCAGCGCCAGCACGTCCTGTCCCTTGGCGGTAGTCCCCAGCCAGTGCTCTGCATCCGGTTCCAGGGACGCCATCGCGGTGATACGTGACGGATCGCCGGGGAACAACACCGGCGCCAGGAGTGCCAACGCAATGAACACGATCATCACGGTCATGCCCAGCAAGGCTTTCTTGTTCGTGAGAAGTCCGTGGACGAAGCTGCGGTTGGGTTTGCGGGCAGCCGGAGCTTGAGTGGGCTGCTTCAGAAGTGCGGTTGTCATGATCAGTCCTCTAGTTGCTGCGCACGCGCGGGTCGAGGCGGACGTAGAGGATGTCCACCAGGAAGTTGGCTAGCAGCACGGCGGCGGTGATGGTCAGGAACAAGCCCTGCATCAGTGGATAGTCGAGGCCCTGGACGGCGTTCAGCAGTTGGTAGCCGACGCCCGGATAGGCGAAAACCACTTCAGTGAGCAGCGCACCGCCCACCACGAATCCCAGTCCCATCCCGAAGCTCGTCACCGAGGGCAGCATGGCGTTGCGTGCTGCGTAGCGAAGCATGATGCGGCCCGGGCGGAGTCCCTTGGCTTCGGCCATGGTGATGTAGTCCTCCGAATTCGTGGCGATCATGGTGTTGCGCATTCCCAGCATCCAGCCGCCAATGGAGACCAGCACGATCGTCAGCGCYGGCAACACCAGGTGAGCCCCGACGTCGCCGATGAACTCCCAAGTGAACGCGGGCTCCAAACCATCGGTGAACGCATGCCGGATCGGGAACCAACCCAGCACCACCCCGAACAGGTACAGCGCACCCATCGCGAGCCAGAAGTACGGGAACGAGCCGATGAAAACCAGCACCGGCGGGAGCGCAGAGTCGATCGCTCCGCCGCGCCGCCATGCGGCCAGGACGCCCAGCAGGTTACCCACGACGGCGGCAATCACCAGCGCGGTTCCGCCCAGTAGCAGCGTCCAGCCGATCTGGGACGAAATGACTTCGGTGACCGGCGTGGGGAAACGGGAGATGGAGACCCCCATCTGGCCGGTGAAGATGTTGTGCAGGTAGTCGATGTATTGCTCCCAGATGGGCCGGTCGTCAACACCCAGCAGCTGGCGCAGGGCCTCGATCTGCTCCGGTTGCATTCGGTCCTGGGAGCGGGCAAACATGCGGGATACGGGGTCTCCCGGCATGAAGCGCGGGAGCAGGAAATTCAGGGTGATGGATRCCCAGAAGGCGATCAGGTAGAAACCAAGGCGGCGCAGGATGAAGCGCACGGTTTCCCTCCATTCGGGAATTGCGGGGATTGCGGAAAGTGAAGAGGGCACGCCCGGCGGCAGTGGCCGGTTCAGCGGCAAGGTGGCGGCGTCGTGGCAGCGGGCAACCGCCGGGCGTGCAGTGAGAAGAGTTGCGGGGATTTACTTCCGCGGTTCCAGGGTGGTCAGAACCAGCACCGTCGTAGGTGATCGGACGGACAGCGTGGCGTACGGGTTGCCCTCGGTGGGCCAGCCGGTGAAGCGGGTGTCATTGAAGGCACCCCATTCAGGGCCTGAGAACAGCGGCACCAGCGGTGCTGCGTCGTTGTACTCTTCCTGCAGCTTGTTGGCGATGTCCTTTTGCTTGGACTCGTCGGTCTCCGCAACGAAGTCGGCCAACAGGGCATCGGCCTTCGTGTCGCCGAAGCGGTGGTAGTTATCGAACGTCTTCGTGCCTACCGGTTTGACCGTTGCGGTGCCCATGGAGGTGTTGAAGTACTTGTACGGGCTGGGATCGTTGGCGCTCCAAACGATGCCGGAATCGAAGTCGCCGGTCTCATAGCCCGCGACCACAGCGGCCCAGTCCGGGGACTCGACCTTGGCCGTGACGCCCACCTCGGCCAGGTTCTGCGAGATAACGTTGGCCACGGAAAGCCAGTCAGAGGATGTGGCACCTACGGAGATCTTGAATTCAAAAGGCTTGCCGTCTTTGAGGGTGCGCTTGCCGTCTGCTCCCTTGGGGTATCCCGCCTTGTCCAGAAGCTCGTTGGCCTTCTGCACATCGTGGTTGGTCCACGTGCAGTTGTCCTTCACCTGGGCGTTCTTCCAGGTCTCATAATTACCGGAGAGCCCGGTGCAGTCAGCCGGCTTGGCGTAACCGCTCATGCCGATCTTGGTGACCTGGTCACGGTCCACGGCCATGCTCAGTGCTTTGCGGACGTCGACATCGTTGAACGGCGCCTTGGTGGTGTTGAGCTGCCAGTTGATCATGGCACCGGTGGCGGGGAACCAGTATTGGCGGTGTTCCTTGTCCTTTGAAACAAAGGTCTTTTCGATGTTGGGAATGTACTGCGGAGCCCAGTCCACGTCCCCGTTCGCTGCGGCGAGGTTGGCGCCGTCGTTTCCTGCGAAAGCGAGCATCTTGATGCCGGCGATCTTCTGCTTTTCAGGCTGCCAGTAATTGGGGTTCTTCTTCAGCACGAAGGACTGGGCCTGGAAAGTATCAACCTCGGTGTACGGCCCGGTACCTACCGGCTTGGCATTCGCATCCTTCTCCGGGTCCGGCAAAGCGGACCAGATGTGCTTGGGCAGGATGCTGAGTTGGCCGACGTCGTAAAGGGCCGGCGACCACGGCTTGTTGAAGTTGAAAGTGACCTTGTTGCCCTCGGCGGTGACGGTGTCCAGGTACTCAAAGCCGCCCTTGATCTTCTTCTGGAGTTCGAAGGTGTAGGCAACGTCATCAGCCACGAAGGGCTGCCCGTCGGACCATTTCACACCGTCACGGAGAGTGAAGGTGACCGATTTGCCGTCCTCGGCTGCTTTCCACTCCGTGGCCAGCCACGGCACCGTGTCCCCCTTGGCCGGGTTGAAAATGAGGAGGGATTCATAGATGGACTGCTGGACCATCGGGTTCACCGTGGGAGCGAACGGGTTGAAATTCTGCACGAATGTGCCCATGTCCTCCCGCGGGATGGTGAGGAACGCGCCGGCGTTCGCTCCGGCGTCGGAGGTGCCTGTTTTAGAGACGTTTGCCGTGCAGCCGGTGAGCAGCATCGCGCCCACTGCAAGGCTCGCCGCCGTGATCCGGGCAGCCCGGAAGTATCGGGGTTGTGTCATGATGGTTATCTCTTTCCTATCTTCATCGTCCAAGGTGAAGGGGTGGGTAAGGGTTGCTCTTCGGCATTGATTTCGCGGTCAGACCGAAGAGCGTTCTAGCAGCGGACAGTCGACCAATTGCTGGTCGGCAAGGATCGGCTGTCCTGCTGTAAGAGCGGCAAGCGTTTGGACGCCCAAGGCGCCCATTTTTTCGAACGGCAACGCAACCGTGGTCAATTTGGGCCGCAGGTAGGCCGCAATGAGTTCCTGGTTGTCGAAGCCGATCACGGCGATGTCCCCGGGGATGGTCAGGCCACGTTCCTTAATGGCGTCATAAGCGCCCATCGCCATGCGGTCATTGAGGCAGAACAGCGCCGTCGGTCTCTCTTGTGGCGGGTAGCGGTCCAGGATGTGGCACGCGGCGTCGTAACCGCCGTCGGCCGTTGCATACCCGGACACCACCAGTTCGGGGTCCAGCTCCAGTCCGGCGACGGCGAGTGCTTCGCGGGCACCCTCCAAACGCCCTACTGCCGCAGGAATGGCCGGGTCCAGGTTGATGACACCGATCCGGGTATGGCCGGCTTGGAGCAAGCGTTCGACGGCCACCCGTCCCCCCGCCCGCTCATCCGGGACGATCGAGGGCAGCTTCCCGTCCGCGTCGAAGCAGTTGATCAGGACTGTGGGGACTTCGTTGGCACTTTCGGGGACGTGAACGCCCCGGTGAAAGGTGGCTGCGTAGAGGAGTCCTTCCACCCGTTGTTCCAATAGCTTCTCCGTAGCAGCATCTTCCAGGCCCTCGTTGGGTCCCACGGCATCGGCCTGGTCGGAGGGCGCGATGAGYAGGAACCGGCGGTCAAGCCAGGCTTGGTCCTGGGCTCCTTTGATGATGTCGACGGCGAACGGAGCCGTGACGATCTCCGTCACGATCCCGTACCAGTCACTACGGCGGGATGCCAGCGCACGGGCGCCGGCGTTCGGGCGGTAGCCCAATTCCTGCACGGCGTCGTTGATCCTGGCGCGGGTTTCTTCGGAGATGCTTGCGTTCTCCCGGTTGCTGAGCACGAACGAAACAGCTGTCCGGGAAACGCCGGCGTGTTTGGCTACGTCTTTCATGGTGACTCCCCGCTGCTTCACAGCCACGGGGGTGTCTGGGTTGGTGCTTTTCGCCATCGAATGCTCCGGTGTTCTTCGCTGATCCAGGTCTGCGCCCAACGTTGTTGTTCGGCCGGCCCGGGGTGGAAAGCAGCGTTGGTAACGCGCGTTACTTTCCGGACATGTGACTCAGGTTACCCGCGTTACTTGAACTCTGTCAACACTCTTTCTTCAGCGTAGGGTCGCGCCCTGTATCCCCCGGATTCGCGGCGTGAACCTGACGCGCGCAGCCGTAAAGGCACGACGGCGGGGCGCCGCCCCTGCCGCCGTCGTCCACTGTTCCCGGACTACTTCGAGAGTGCCTCCTCCAACCAGGACCTCAACACCGGCGCGGGAGCCGCGCCGGCCTGCCTCGCCACGATTTTGCCGTCAACGATGACCATCAACGTCGGCACCGCCTGGATGGCGAACCTGGCAGAGAGCTGCGGCGAGTGATCCACATCGACCTTCACGAGTTTGATGCGACCGGCGCGTTCGTGTGCCAGTTGGTCGAGCACGGGGCTCACCATCCGGCAGGGTCCGCACCACACAGCCCAAAAGTCCACCAACACCGGAACGCTGGACCGTTCGGCGATCGCGCTGAAGTCGTCGTCGCCCGCTTCAACCACCCAAGGCAGGTCCTTGTGGCAGCTCCCGCAGCGCGGCCGGCCGTCGGCGGCGGCCGGAACGCGGTTCGACTTGCCGCAGTGAGGACATTTGATGATGGCTTTGTTCATGTGATTGAGGCCTCCGTGAGCTCCGTAGTGCTGTATTCAAGCGCGGGATTCGAGGCCAAAAAACGGCCTTCGTGATCACGCTGGCCCGCGCGATACTACCCGGCAGCAGTGCCTTGCACCAGGGCCTCCCCCCGGCGACCGCCTGCCACCACAAGAGATGATTCATCATGAAAACTTGGACCCGCCTTGGGTTCGCCGCTTGTCCACGGGCGCCTAAGGCGATGGTCAACTTGCCGATTGCGTCGTGTTGCTCGTTGAACCCTCCCGTACTCAGTTGTTCGGCGAAGGATCCGGGCGTCAGGGTACACCTCCCGCCATCGGCTCATGAGACCTGTTGACGTCGGGTTCATTAGGGTGGAAGTAAACCCGCAGTAAGGACCACATGCACACCGTCACCAGCAGCCCCGCCGTAGATCGCCACTATGACTTGGTCATCATTGGCACCGGCTCCGGGAACTCCATACCCGGGCCCGGTTTCGAACACCAGTCGATCGCGATCATTGAGGAGGCATCGTTCGGAGGCACCTGCCTGAACGCCGGATGCATCCCAACAAAAATGTTCGTGCACACAGCGGACACCGCACTCGAGACCCGCGAGTCAGCACGGCTGGGCCTTAACGCCTCCGTCAACTCCGTGGACTGGCCCGGCATCGTCCGCCGCATTTTCGAGGACCGCGTAGACCCCATCTCCGTCGCTGGCGAGGAATACCGGCGCAGCCAGCGGAGCCCGAACACGGACGTCTACGACCAACACGCCGTCTTCACCGGAGAACGCACCTTGCGCACCGGCCAAGGGGCCCACCAGAGGACCATCTCCGGTGACCGGATCGTCATCGCCGCAGGCTCCCGCCCCGTCGTCCCCGACGTCATCTCCGCCTCAGGCGTTCACTACTACACCAGCGAAGACATCATGCGGCTTCCGCAGTTGCCTAAATCCTTGGTCATCATCGGCGGTGGCTACATCGCCATGGAGTTCGCCCACATCTTTGATGCCCTCGGCACGGATGTCACGATCATTGCCCGCTCCACCCTCCTGCGGAACCTCGACGACGACCTGCACGACCCGTTCAACGACCTCGCCGCAGAGCGTTTCGATGTCCGGGCCGGCCGGACTACCGTCAGCGCCGAACAGAATGACCGCGGCATCACCATACGGCTCGACGACGGCTCAACCGCCACCGGGGAGGTACTTCTGGTAGCGACCGGACGTACCCCCAACGGAGACCTGATGGACCTGTCCGCCGCCGGGATCGAGACCATAGGCGGCGGGCGCATCAAAGTAGATGAGTATGGCCGGTCGACCTCCGCCGCAGGTGTATGGGCGCTCGGCGACGTCTCCTCCCCCTACATGCTCAAACACGTCGCCAACGCCGAAATGCGCGCCGTGCGCCACAACCTGCTGAACCCGGGAAACCTGCAGAAAATGCCGCACGACAACGTCCCTGCCGCTACCTTCACACACCCCCAGATCGCCACCGTCGGAATGACCGAGTCCCAGGCCCGCGAAAAGGGTCACAACGTGACCGTCAAAATCCAGGCCTACGGCGACGTCGCGTACGGCTGGGCAATGGAAGACACCACCGGCATATGCAAACTCATCGCTGACAAGGACACCGGCAAACTCCTGGGCGCCCACTACATGGGCCCCCAGGCTTCAACCCTGATCCAGCAAATGATCACCGTCCTGGCCTTCGACCTCGACGTCCGCGAGATTGCCGCGAAGCAGTACTGGATCCACCCCGCACTACCGGAGGTCACCGAAAACGCCCTGCTCGGCCTGACGTTCGACCAGACGTAGACGCACGCGCGGCTCTCCCTCGATGCGCCGAGCGGCCGGGACGCGGGTTCCCCACTTCCGGAAGCGTCACGGTAACGCCTTTGATTGCACTACTAGATAGCGATCCAGCAAGGTTCCCGCGCCGAAGATAGAGTCGATGCCGCTCGTCAAACGGCCTCTTGGTTCCGATGTTGGTGCGGTGGCATCGGGAACGGAGATCGAGCAGATTCGGGGGAAAGATGAATCGTGAGAACGTGTTGTTGCACGGCTTGGGTTTGGTTCTTGTTTCTGGCCTGAGGGCGCCCGTACCGGCGATGGCTGCCACCCATCAGAGCGTATCTGCGGGGAATTTCCAGGCCAAGGCCCCTGACAATGCTGGAGGCGTCAACGACAGGTTGCCGTTTACGATGTCAACGCACCACGAACAGGCCGACGGACAATTCCAGCCCGCCGCTGGCTATAGCGGTTTAACTTCCCAGGAACCAAGAGTGCAACCAGCTGCTAAGACGCCCGACCGCCACACGACCTCAACGAAGCAACGGATCTACTGGCCTGGACTCGGGCTGCTTGTGGGGCTGACAACCCTCGGGATCAGAAGCCTGCTCGGAGATTCCCAGAACATTCTCAGCGCGACACTAACCGTGTTGATCCCGGTGGTTGCTGCAATCTTCGCGTCGTTCATCGTGAAGAACAACAGGCAGTGAGGTCGATGCGCTCCTGAATCACGTCGGCAACTGTAAGGATCTCGTTCCGTGTCAACAGATTTGTGGGTTGCGATAACAAAGACTGGGAAGTGGCGGAAACCTCCGGAATCCGGGGCATTCCGGCGGAAGAACGGGGCAATCCGTGGTGGAAAGGGTGGACATTGTCCCTCCCGCTCATTTACATCCGATTAGCCCGGGTCTGGTAGCAGGGCACGGCAACTTCGTATGTCTTGCATCAAACGAAGCCGTCCCCGTCGCACTGCGCACGGCCCGACCGCGACGAGGTGGCGCCCCTTAGCGTTTCGACTAAGAGACGCCACCGGTCAACCTGCGGGAATCAGGCTTCCAGCGTCACCGTCGTGGCGCCGGGAACCCGCGCAGCCTGGAGTTCCAGCAGTTCGGCCCGGAGTGAGGTATCCAGAGCCGCATCCAGAACGGTGAGTGCCAGGACGGTGGCGCCGTCGAGAATGGCTTCGTCCGCCTCCGGTGAGATGGCGGCGGCGGTGAAGTCCGGGTGGTGCGGGACCGCGGTGCTGTTGCGGACCACCACCATGCCGTGCACGGACGGGACTACCTGGGAAACGTTGCCCATGTCGGAGGAACCGCCCCCGAAGATGGGCGTCGTGTCCACGGGCCTTCCGACGGTTTCCATGTTGGCGTCCCATGCTTCGCCCAGCCCGACGTGGGTATTGAGCGGGGCGTAGGGGTGCTCGGTCTGCTGGTGGGTCCAGGTGCAGCCGGTGGCGATGGCCGCACCTTCGAAGCACGCGAGGACGCGCCGCTTGAGGTCCCGCCAAACATCAACGTCTCCCGCGCGGACTTCCACCTGAACCGTGGAGTCGCCGGCGATGACGTTGGTGGCACCGCCGCCGTGCGAGATGAACGCGTTGGTGTTTGCGTTCTCCGGCAGGTGCTGCCGCAGGACGGCCATGTTCATCAGCGCCAGGCTCGCCGCCGCGCCTGCGTTGATGGCCTTGTCCGGGGCTCCGGCTGCGTGGGCTTCGCTGCCTTTGAACTGCACTTCGAAGCGCTCTACGGCGGCCATACCAATGGCCGCCGCACTCCGCTCAGCGCCCGTCATGCCATGCACCATAAGGGAGAACGCTGCGTCCTCCCACGCTCCGGCCTGAAGCAGCGAGACTTTTCCGCCGCCGTGTTCCTCCGCGGGAGTGCCGAGGAGTTTGATCCGCAGTCCGGCGGCGTCGGCCACGGGCTTAAGGGCCAGCGCAGCGCCGACGCCGGCTGCGGCGATCATGTTGTGCCCGCACGCATGGCCGACTTCGGGGAGGGCATCGTATTCGGCACAGATGACCACGGTCAGTTCGCCGGTGCCGTAGACGGCCTCGATCGCCGTCGGAACATCATAGGCGCGTTCGGTCACCTCGAAGCCGCCGTCGCGGAGGACAGCAGCCACGGCCGCTGCTGAGTCGTGTTCCTCCCAGGAGATCTCTGCCAGTGCATGGACCTTGTGGCTAAGTTCAAGGATGGAAGGCCCGACGGCGGCAGCGGACTCGCGTACGGTGTCGCGCAAGGTGTCCTGGGAGGTGGTGTCGATGGAAACGGTCATTGTTGATCCTTCGTGTCGAGGTGAATTAATTGGCAGGTTCGAGGACGTCGTCGGCATTCGATGACGATGTGGTTGATTCGACCGGTGTGGCCCGGGCAGGCCGGATGAACAGAACGGCCACGGCGAAGAGGACGCAGACTGCGGCGCAGATCCACCAAACGGCGTGGAAGGACAGTTCGGTGGCCGCCCGCGTTCCGGCGGCTGTTGGTGTGGTGAGTGCTGCCATCAGCAGCGCGAAAAGAGCACCGGCGACTCCTCCGGCGGCGGTGCGGGCTGTGTTGTACAACCCCGAAGCGATCCCCACTGAATCGGCTGCTGCCCGCTGGACCACCAAAGTGGGGAGCGTGCCGCTGACCAGCCCCGCGCCGAGTCCGGCCATGACGAGCCACACCGCGAAGGTCACCAGGGTACCCGGCGCCAGAATCATGAGGACGTACGCGATGGCGCTGAGCCCTCCCCCAAGGGCAACACTCCGTGGGCCGCCGATCAGCCGGGATGCCCGGTCGCTGAGCGAGGCACCCAGGAAGGCCGCAAGAGCCATGATGCTGAGCATTGTTCCCGCGGCAGAGGCAGCAGCGCCGAAGCCGAATCCAAGCGTGGCCGGATCGGAGCGCAGGTAGACGGAGATGGGTGCTTGCGCGCCGAACAGTTGCGCGCCGTAAAGGAAGGCGACGACAATCGGAAGGCCAATGCCGCCACGAAGGAGCATGGTGAGGTCCACCAGGGGGTGTTCTGTCCTGCGGGCTGAAACCACCCAGCCGGCCAGGAGGGCGATGCCGACCGCCATCGCGAGGGCCGTGGTCAGCGGCGGCCACGTTGAGAGATTCGAAGCGCCTCCCAGGAGAGCAGCCAAGCCACCGCCAAGCAGTGCAGCACCGAGATAATCCACCCGCCCTTCGCTCCGCAGCGGGCTTTCCTTGACGAAGAACGCGATGCCAGGAACGCACAGGGCCATGAAGATCGCCGGCATCAGCAGAGTGATGGAAAGGCTCTCAGTCGCGTCGAGGACAAATCCGGCCAGGAGACCGCCGATGGTTGCGCCGAGGGTCAACGCCGCCACGAGCCTGCCGATGCTTCGCCCGGAGCGTTCAGAGTCGCGTTGATGGACGATGGCGAATTCCAAGGGGAGGAAAACGGCCAGCGGGGCTTGGATAGCACGTCCCAGAAGGAACAGTTCATAGTTTGGGGCGAAGGCAACCAAGACGGAAGCCGCGGCAACGATAGCCGTGGAGATCATGAGTATCCGCTTGTGGCCGTGGATGTCACCCAGCTTGGACAGCAAAGGGACCACCAGCACTGTCGCCAGCAAGTAGGCGGCGCTGATCCAATTCAGCGATGCTGCCGAAACTCCATGGTGTTCACCAATGGAAGAGAAGAGAGGATTCAGCCAGCCCTGAAGTATGCCACTGCCAAGCTCCATGACCACCAGGAAACCGACGGCTCCTGCCGCCGTAGTGGATTTCTGCGCCGTTGTACGCATGTGCGCTCCGATGTGATGAGAAGTGAACGGGATCACAACATCATGGAAGTGCCGTGTTTCCAATTGATGAAATTGCAGCTTTCCGTGGCTATTCTGTTTTCTATGCCGGAAAACATGCTTGATCCACTCGAGGAGCGCCTCATCCATGCTCTTCAGATCGAAGGTCGGGCGCCGTGGAGTGAACTGGCCCCCATGATCGGAGTCGACGCCGTAACCCTCGCCAGGCGCTGGGACTCGCTGCGCGAACGCGGGCTCGCATGGGTCACCGGCATCTTCCCCGACGGAGCATCGGCCCTGGTGGACATCACCTGCAAACCCCAGCAAACGGGCGACGTGGCCCGCCAATTGGCGCAGATCCCGGAAGTGATGACCCTCGACCACACCTCCGGCGGACGGGATCTGTTGGCCACGGTCCTCGCCGACACCCCGCTCTCCATCTGGGACACAGTCACCAACCGCATCGGCGGCTTGGAAGGCGTCAGGAACACCCAGACGCATCTCGTTACCGAAGTAGTCATGGAGGCCTCCGATTGGAGGCTCCGCGCCCTCACACCGCAGGAGGCAGCCAGGGTCCCCCGCCCCCGCCCACCACGGGCACGGGCGCCGCGGACCGTGCACCCTGACGTCGAAGCAGCGCTCCGCCATTGCCTGGCCGAAGATGGGCGGCGCCCCGTCAGCCGCATTGCCGCAGAACATGGACTCAGCGAACAGCGCGTCGCGGATGGGCTGGCCCGCATGCGCGCCGATGGCATGCTGCGGATACGCACGGACGTCGCACGCACGGTCACGGGTTGGCCTGTCTACGCCTGGTACTTCATGCGGACCGCCGCCAAGCACGTTCAGCAGATGAAGGGGCTCATGGCTAAGATTCCTGAAGCCCGAACGGCGCTGGCCGTCGCAAGCCAGTACAACTTGGTGGTGGCGGTCTGGCTGAAGGAAATGTCCGATGTCATGCGCTTCGAGGCTGCCATGGAAGCTGCCGTGCCGAGCGCCCGCATCGTTGACCGCAGCGTGGTGTTCAGGATGAGCAAGCACCTCGGCCGGCTCATCGATGAACAAGGGGCCGCGACGCTGGGATTCGTCCACCCGTCGTCGGAAAGTAGCTGAGACCGCAGTTCTGAGGTTAAGTGGTCCTAAACCCTGGGAGGTCCCGTGCTCGATATCCGACGCCTGCAAATCCTCAAGACCCTTGAGGTTGAGGGAACCATGACGGCCGTTGCCGCCAAGCTCCATATGACAACGTCGGCGGTCAGCCAGCAGTTGGCCGTGCTTGAACGGGAGGCCGGGCTGGCGCTCCTGATCCGTGCCGGCCGGAAAGTGCGGCTGACGGAAGCCGGAGTCATGCTGGTGAAGCATTTTGGCCGGATAGCTGCTGAAGTTGAGGCGGCCGAGGTGAACTTAAAGAAGCTCCAGACAGATGTCCGTGGACACCTCGCCATCAGCGCTTTCCCCAGCTTTTGCAGCACGGTGCTCCCCGCCGCCGTCATGTCCCTTCAGGCCAGCTACCCGCGACTCGACATCACCGTGTCCGACCTCGAACCATTCGAAAGTGTGGCCCAGTTGAGGGAAGGGCACATCGATGTCGCAGTGGTGGATGACCTGCACGACATCCAGGATGAGGGACTCGTGAAGACTATTCTGGCCCGCGATGAAATCATCCTCTGCCTCCCCCAGGACCGAGAGGCACCGGACGCTGCGACGCTGGCCGACTACGCCGATGAACGGTGGATCCTGGACCAGGAAGGCAGCGTTTTTGAGCAATTCGTCCTGCAAACCTGCCGCGACGCTGGATTCGAGCCGAACGTCATAGCCCACTGTCGAAACCTGATGGCCACCCTGGGATTGGTCCGTGGTGGCCTCGGGGTCGCCCTGATGAGTGAACTGAACCTCGGCCGGGAAACGGACGACCTGGTGGTGCGTCGCGTAGATCCAAGCTGCGGCCGCAACATCATTGTCTTGCACCGTGCGGCCAGCCGGGAATCGCCGGCAGTAGCGGCCGTCGTCGACGAACTGCGGAAAGCTGCTGACGCCCGCCCCAAAGCGTGACGCGCGCGGGAGTCCAGGCGAATTGTTAAGTTCTGCTTGACGTTCTGTTCAAAAGTTTCCGATAGACGCTGACCGCATTCGCACCCAAGCTGGTAGCAGACCCCACACCAAATCTGCACCGGAGGTATGCCATGGCTTTAAGTGCCCTTGACCTTTTCTCAATCGGAATCGGCCCCTCGTCGTCCCACACCGTGGGGCCGATGCGCGCGGCCCGCGCGTTCGTCGAAGAACTGGAGAGGGAAGAAAAGTTCGACGCCGTTGATCGCCTTCATGCTGGACTGTTCGGTTCGCTGGGGGCTACCGGACGCGGGCACGGCTCGGATAAGGCGGTCATCCTGGGATTCATGGGCGAGTCGCCGGAAACCGTAGACACAACCACGGCAGACAATGTGGTCAACGAAGCCACTGAGGCCGGGAAGATATTGCTTGCAGGGCGCCGAATGATCACCTTCAACAGAAGCAAGGACGTGGTGCTCCATCTGCGCAAGTCATTGCCTGCGCATCCAAACGGCATGCGGTTCCAAGCCTTCGACAATCTGGGGAGAGTGCTGAGCGAACGCGTCTACTACTCAGTGGGCGGCGGCTTCGTCGTTGACGAGAATGACGTTGGGAACTCGCGTCCCGAGACGATACAACTCCCCTATCCGTTCTCCGACGCCGAAGAACTGTTGGCCCACTGCAAGCGTGAAGGCCTTTCCATCAGCGACGTTATGCTCGCCAACGAAAGCGCTTGGCGCAGCGAGGAGGAAACCCGCGCGCAGTTGATGCACATCTGGGAAACCATGAAAGAGTGCGTGTCACGCGGCTGTAGCCGAACGGAAGAACACCTGCCCGGGAACCTGATGGTCCGCCGTCGTGCGCCGCGGCTGCTGGCGGACCTGCAAGCGAAAGACGACACCAGCGATCCCTTGCGTGCAGTGGACTGGGTGAACCTGTTTGCCCTGGCGGTGAACGAAGAGAACGCCACGGGTGGACGCGTCGTCACCGCCCCCACCAACGGCGCTGCCGGAATCATTCCAGCGGTGCTGCACTACTACATGATGTTCACACCCGGAGCCAACGAAGAAGCAGTGATCCGATTCCTCCTCACCGCAGCTGCCATAGGTGTCCTGTTTAAGCAGAACGCCTCCATTTCCGGCGCCGAAGTCGGCTGCCAAGGGGAAGTCGGCTCAGCCTGTTCCATGGCAGCGGGCGCACTGTGCGAAATTCTGGGCGGCACACCCCAGCAGGTGGAGAACGCCGCCGAGATTGGTATCGAGCACAACCTCGGGCTGACCTGCGACCCCGTTGGTGGCCTGGTCCAGATCCCGTGCATCGAACGCAACGCAATGGCCAGCAACAAAGCCATCAACGCTGCGCGGATCAGCCTGCGCGGAGACGGCGTCCACCACGTCTCGCTTGACACAGCCATCAAGACGATGCGGGAGACAGGAGCAGACATGAAAAGCAAGTACAAAGAAACGTCCCGCGGCGGCCTCGCTGTTAACGTGATCGCTTGCTAAGGCCCGCAGCGGCCCCCCTGATTGATCGACAGCAGGCGGAGGATCCTGGGTCAGAGCCCTGATGCCCACCACGGGTGACGGGATTTCCGGCTGGAACTTCTCCACGTCAGACCAGCACGCCCAGACCAGCACGCCAAGCCACGGGCTGTTCACTCTGCGGTGCTCAACCCGTGCTTGGGGGCTCCGAAAGGTTCCGGCTTTCAAAGGTCAACACCCAGGGCTGAGTCAGGGATTTAGTCCGTTCCGGATCTATATCGAATCTTTCCTTGACAGAGCCATCCCGCGGCCCTAAATTTAGTGCAACCGATCTCAGCAACCGATCTCAGTCCTACTTCTGAAAATGCAACCGATCTCAAAGGAGAGATTCGATGAACCAATCGGCTTCTCCCTACCGTCGAAGTCCCGCATTTAGCACGCGTCGCTTGAGCACGGCATGCTCCCACATCAGCACACCCATTCACAGGAGAAATTCATGATCAAAAAGCGATGGGGCTTGGCGCTCGTAACAGCCGTTGTGGCCGGCCTTGCCCTCAGCGGCTGTTCACCCTCAGCTTCGGAACCCAAAGGTCCCGTGACTCTGAACTACTGGGACTTCCTCGATCCCAGCCAGGCTAATCCGCGTTCAAAGGCACTGAAGGAAAACATTGCCAAGTTTGAGGCGGCCAACCCGGACATCAAGATCAACCTCTCCGTCGTTTCGTTGGGCGACATGTTGAACAGACTCCCTCAGGCCGCGGCAGCAGGTCAGGCCCCTGATGTCTTCAAGATGTTCACTCCCGTCGTTCCCCAGATGGCATCTGCCGGCGTCTACTCCCCTCTGCCGGACGCCGCCTCGAAGGTAACTGATTGGCTGCGTCCCACAGACACTCTTGCGGGGCCCGACGGCAAGCCTGTTGCAGTGCCGTACGAATACCGAACCTGTGCCCTCTACTACAACCAAAAGATCCTTAGCCAGATCGGCGCGGCCGTCCCGACCACATACAACGAGGTTGTCGAAGTCGCCAAGAAGGCTGCTGCCGCTGGCTTTACCGGGTTCGGGACGGGCTTCTCGGACACAGATAACTCGGCCATCATCAGTACCTTCTTTAACTGCTTCATGTCCCAGGTGGATCAGGAAATCTGGAACAAGGATGGTCAAGCTGATTTCGCGACGGACAAAGGCAACGAGTTTGGTGACTTCCTGGCCAAGCTCAGGGACGCAAAGGCTCTTGGTAGCAACGTCGTATCCGACACGTACGGCACGGTAGCTGACGGCATGGCGAGCGGCACTGTCGCGATGGCGGTCCTGGGCACAGAACGAGCGGTTTCCTTCGGCTCCCAGAACAAGGACCTCAAGTGGACGGCCCTGCCGAAGGCGAGTACCGGCGACACGACAGGTACCACCATTGGATGGACCCTGGGGATCGGAAACGGCAGTAAAAACACCGAGGCTGCCTGGAAGTTTATCGAGTACATGACCGGGCCGGAAGCCGGTGCGCTGATGGCAACCGGCGGTGAGGTACCCACCCGTGCCGCCACCTACCAGCAACCGTTCTTCTCCACTCCAGAGGCAAAGACCGTCAACGACATCGCGGCCTACGTCAAGACCAACAGTGAACCACGCACGTATTCCAACACATGGACCGCGCTTGCCACTGGCCTCTCCCAAGCCGGGCAGAAGCTGACTCTCAACGGCTCATCAGGCAACGACTTTATTCGTTCCGCCCAGGACGCGGCCAACAAGAAGTAGCCGCCCGAAATAGGGGGAGCCTGGGAAACCAGGCTCCCCCTGGAAGGGACAGATAATGTCAACCAAAAGCCCCATCCGCAGCCCTCGCAAGACCCCAACGTCGCCCTTAGGCACCCAGACCCTCCGCCGAGTCCGTAGGGATCGAATGGTATGGCTCTACGTCCTCCCGGTCAGCGCCGTCTTCCTCTTTGTATTTGTGGGGCCGCTCATCTACACAGCGTGGACGGCCCTGCACGAGACGTCGTATTACCAGATTGGCAAATTCTCGGGTCTGAATTCCTTTGCCCGATTGTTCTCAGACTCCGACCTGCCGAGCCGCATATGGACAACCTTGGTGTTCTCGCTCGGGGCCTTGGTTATCGCTTTGCCGGCAGGGCTGCTATCTGCAATCGTGCTCAACAACCTTCACCGCTTCAAGCGTTCGGTCCGGAGCCTCTTCCTCCTTCCCTGGCTGATGTCCCAGGCCACTGCAGGAACAATCTGGCTGTGGTTCCTCAACCCCAACTACGGCCCAGCATCAGCGATCACCAAGTCCCTCGGGTTCGGTCCCACGGACGTATTCTCAACACCGACCAGTGCGCTGGTTGCAGTAACACTGATGACAGCCTGGTGGTCCTACCCGCAAGCGATGCTCCTCTTCCTGGGCGCCCTTCAAACGATTCCTGAGGAGCTCCGCGAAAGCCTCAAAGTGGACGGCGGCGGTATTTGGCACCAGTTCGTGAACATCACGCTGCCCTACTTGCGCAACACCATCGTCTCCGTCGTGGTCGTCCTTCTCATGCTCTATGTGCAGATGGTCACCATCATCCTCGTCACCACAAGAGGAGGCCCCATCGGTTCTACAGAAACCCTGTCCATGCGGGTCTACAACCAGATGTTCGACAAGTTTGATCTCTCCGGAGCATCAGCAACGGCAATCCTGCTCTTCGCCGTCAACATCGTCCTGACCCTCGTCGCCATTCGCTTCCGACGGAAGGAAAGCCTGTGAGCATCACAACCCCGCGCCGCCAGCGGCGCTTGGGCAGTTTCATCCGGGCAGTCCCTGCCTGGGCGTACATCATCCTCTCCGCAACGGTGGTACTCCCGCCGGTCGCATGGATTGTGTCCACGTCACTGAAGACCGGTTCAGGCACACTGGAATTCCCGCCAAAATGGATACCGGCCCCATTCTCATCCGAGGKCTATGTCGGCCTTCTGACCTCGACCAACATCCGATTCTTCGTAAACTCCCTCATCTATGCCGGCGGCTCTATCGTCCTGGCTCTGGCCATCTGTATCCCTGCGGCATATGTGGCCACAAGGTATCGGAGCCGCCGCATGGAAACTCTGATGACAGGGATTCTGGTCCTGTCCATGGTCCCGGCCATCGTAGTCTTTATCGCGCTGTACTCGATGTTCGTCAAGACCGCATTAATCAACACTTACCCCATGATGATCATCGTCTACACGGCAATCATCTGTGGACAAACCATCCTGTTCTTACGTAATTTCATCGAGAATATTCCTGTGGAAATCGAGGAAGCGGCCGCCATCGATGGCTGCTCCCGCATGCAGATCCTGTGGCGCATCATCCTCCCTCTCATACGTCCTGGTATCGCTGCCGTCGCCATCTTCATCTTCGTGTTCGTTTGGAACGACTTCCTTGTCGGCACTGTCCTCGCCACCACTGAAGACATGAAGACCGTGCAGAACGGCATAGTGCGATACATAACCACCGGCTTCGGTAGCTTCTGGGGACTCTTCGCCGCATTCATCGTGGTTGCCTTCATCCCTGTTCTCTCAATCTTCCTGGCATTCCAGCGCTGGTTTGTGGCCGGCATGACCTCCGGTGGTGTCAAGGGGTAAGTCGACGCACCAACCAGCCGCACTCTCCCGCAAAACACAAAAAGCAGGCCCTGTGACCGTCGCCGACGGCTCACGGGGCCTGCTTTTGCGCAACATTGAGCGGAGCTCTTGCACCCCCGAAGCAGTCGGGGGTGGCGGGGCCGGCGCGTCATTCAGCCGGCGGGCGCCTTACGTGTCCTGGCTTGGGCGCCAGTCCGGCGGCTGAATCAGCTCCACACGATTTCCGTCAGGATCGAGGAGGTAAACCAACCACCCGCCGGCAATGGGGCCCGAGGTCGGGGCAACGGGTTCAGACACCGCGCTGTAACCCAGCGCTGTCATCCTGGCGTAAACCTCTCGAACGTCAATGTCTGTAAAGGCCAGGTGAGCTGTGCCCGGTTGCGCCCGTGTTGGATCAACTGCTGGCAGTAGCGGTTCGGCATGTGCTAGTTCCAGCCGGAAGGATCCGTCGCTGGTAGCGAGAAGCATGGCTCTAACGGTCACGTCAGGACGGCCGTAAAGTTCTCCGATATATGGTCCCGACGTCCAGGCATCCAAACGCGCCAGTCCGAGGCCATCCACATAGAATCGCTCGCTCCGCTCCATATCCGTGACGTGCAGGGCAGTGTGGTGATGTCGCATTATGTGTCTCCTTCGTAGGTCAGGGACCCGTCTCTGACTGCTCAATGACCTTCCTGGATGAGGGCAGCCCTATGCCGTTGATGTTGCTCCGGGTGAGTCAAGGGCACACAGCCACGGGCCGCCAATGGACAAGCTCTGTCGGGAGTCTCAGGTTCCTATTCCCAGATGTGCCCCGCCGGCCACGTCCAAGGACACCCCCGTGATGTAGCGGTTGTCGGGATCTGAAAGGAACAGGATGGCCCGGGCTACTTCATCGGGTTCAGCGAACCGGCGCATCGGCAGCTGCGCTGCCCTCTTCGCTCGGTTGGCTGCAGCGTCCGGACCGGAATCCCGGGCAAATTGTGCCCACATGGGTGTGTTCACCGGTCCTGGTGCGATCGCGTTTACAGAGATTCCATTGGGTCCGAGCAGTTCGGCAAAGGACCACATGATGTGGAGGACGGCGAGCTTGCTCGCGTTGTAGGGCAGGTAGTTGAGGCGTGATTCTTTGGCCGCAACTGAGGACAGGACCACGATGGAGCCGGCCGTGCCGGTCGCAAGCATGGATTTTGCGGTCTCCCGGACCATGGTGAAGGTCGCGGTGGCGTTGATCCTCAGGATGGAGTCGAACTCTTCGGTGGTTGTTTCCATGATGTCCGGGGTGGGGCCGAGCACTCCTGCTGCATGGATGAGGACATCAACACGGCCGTGTTGGGCTTGGATGTCCTGGATGACCGTAGCGCATTGTTGTTCCGAGGTGATGTCGAGGGGGTAAAACGCCTCCAAGGACTGGTCCTCTTTGGGGGAACGATCGGCGCCGATGACCCTGGCTCCGGCGGTTGTGAGTGCGGTGACCGCGGCGTCGCCGATTCCTCCGCTTGATCCGGTTACCAGGACCACTTGGTCTTTGAGGCTCATCGATTCTCTCCGTTCCGGGTGCAGCTCGAGCGCAGTGCTCGTGCGGTCGGAGTGTGAGGTGCTGGTTTCATGTTCATTTTCCTTACTCGATAATGCTCGGTTCGGCGGGTCGACCTTTGATCGGTTCGATTGGTGCTTAGGGGGCTGGCACCTCCGGAGCGCCGGAGGCCGAGGCCGCCTGAACGGCGTCGGCGATTTCCGTGGCGCGGAGCGCCTGGGCAAAAGTAACGGCAGGCGCGTCACCCCTGCAGAACCTCACGGCTGCTGCTGCCTGGCGCAGGAAGAGGTCCGAGGGCTCGAAGTATTTCTCCTGTTGTCCGCCGTCACGGTTCCACACGTGAAGGGAATCGTTTGACCACAACATACGGCCGCCAGTGGCCAGAACATCCACGGTGAGGCTCCAATCTCCTTGGTTGAGCCCTTGGGGTTCCTGCCAGGGAGACCAGTAAGTCTGCAGAGTGAACACCACGCCAGACGGGAATTCGAGCGTGGAAATGACGTGTTCCGGTACCGGAGACCCGTAAAGGCTGCTGCTGACGCTTGTGGCAAGGACTTTTGGGTCACCCTCGAACCACGAAGAGACCAGTTCGATGGCATGAATGCCGTTTACCACCGCAACGCCGCCCTCACCCGGATCAGCGCGCCATGAGTCGATCGTCTCCTTGTGGGCGACCGATCGAACGTTGACAGCGATCACGTCGTTGTCTCGGATCCACTCGGAGAGGAGTTCGACGGCGGGATGCTGATGGAGTGTATACCCCACCATGAGTCGTTCGTTCACTCCTGTAGCGGCGGACACGACGGCGGCACCTGCTGTATCTGCCGCCACGGGCTTTTCCGTCAGCACCCGGAATCCCCTGTTCAGCAAATCTGCACAGATTTCCGGTTGCAGAGTGGTGGGTAGCGCGACGACGACCAAGTCCAGTTGATCAGAATGAAGGTCCTGGATGCCGGGCACCACGCGCGCGCCCAGCTCGTCAGCCAATGAAACCGCCCGTTCGTCCTTCTCCACAAGGTGGGTGACGTTGGCGCCCACCTGGGCGAAAGCCCGGGCATGACGGGATCCTGCCCACCCGGCCGCGCCCACCACGGCGACGCGCGGGGGCTGTGTCGCCGTCGTCATGATGTCGGACGCGCAAAGATCAGGCCCAGGGCCATAAGCGGTGCTCATGTAATCTCTCCTTTGAGTTGCTTCGGAAATTAGTGAATCGGTTGCTTGGAACGGCGGCACCAGACTGTGGTGTCTTCAAGCATGCGTGGTTTGTTGACCATGATGGCCCCTGCCACAAGCACCAGGAGCCAGACACCGAGCATGCCGAACGAGGGCAGCCAACCATCCCCGGGAGTGTGCAGGAGCGCGAAAAGGAACGGGCCGACGCTTGCGAGGGCATAGCCGGTTCCTTGGGAAAACGCAGACAGACTTCCTGAACCGGACTGCGTTCGTGTTCGCTTATTGATCATGATGAATGCAAAGGAATAGGCGCCCTGGCCCAGCCCGGCAATGACGACCCACAAGGCTGCCGAAGCTGGCGGCGCCATCATGATTCCGCCGTAGCCTAAGGCGAAAGCTACGACAAACAGGACGGCAACAGGTAGTGGCCGGGACATCCTCACAACAACCATGGGCACAATCAAAGCGACCGGCAGAGCAAGAATTGAATAGAGCGCCAGCATGGATCCGGCAGTTTCCTGGCTCAGTCCTCTGTCAACGAGGACAGCCGGGAGCCAAGTGAGCGCCGCAAAAGTATTGCTGGAACAACCAGCAAAAACCAATGCTGTGCCCCAGCCGATAGCTGATCGCCACGGTCTGACTCCATTCGCAGAAGGCAACTGCCTGCCCTCCGCTGCATGTTCCCCCGAGCGGGCAACGGTCCTTCTGGCCACAAGAAGAATCAGCCACGGGACCGCAGCCAACGCGCTGAGGGCAGCCCAAATACCGATGGAGAACCGCCAGCCATAAAGTGCATCCAAGGGAATGGCGAATTGGGCGGCTACTGCCGTGCTGACACCCAGGAGTGTGACGTGGATCGCTGCGAGCAGCCCGATTCTGTCTGGGAAGTACTTCGCCAGGAGAGGTGGAGCCACGACATTGACCAGACCAATCCCGAGCATGGCGACACAGGTGAACACCAGGAATGCCAGGACATTCCATCCCACTGCGCGGCCTAGCTGACCCAATGTTGTTAGCAGGATCGCAATCACCAGGAGTTGCTCCAACTGGAGGCGCCGCAGGAGCGGAAGGGCAGCGAAGCCCACCACTGCGAAGCTGGCGGTCGGCAGCATTCCGAGAATTCCTGTGGTCAGGGCGTCAAAGGGAAGGTCCGTGCCAATTCGGCCCAAGAGCGGAGACGCCGCCGAAACCGCTTCGCGAGCGCTAAAGGCAACCAGCAGGATGCCGGCAAGGGCGGTGAAACGCCCACGAAATGACCGCTTCCCCGCTCCGAAGACTTCCGGTGCATCCCTACGAGCACGAAGGAGAGCGATGGTGACACCTCCTTACGTGAGTAAAGATTCAGCTTGCGTTGACTGCGTGGCTCGCCCATTCGCGCCCCGTTTGCTCCTCTGTGGGCAGGCCGGCCGCGGCGAGGATCTGGTCCAGCAGGCGCTGGGTGCGTACTGCTTCGCGGCCTGAAGTCAGCGGCTGGGCCCTGTCGGCCACCCGGTCCAGGAAATGGTGAACGGCGGCTGAGAATCCGAGGGTGTCTGTCGCAGTAGCCCAGCCGTACGCTTCGGCGCTGAGTTCCCGTGAGGTAGTGACGCCGTTGATAGTGGTGGAAACTGTTTCGGGCGCCCTGACTTCGACGGTCTTCCCGTCACCGTAGGCGTCCAGTTTCTCGTTCCATGCTCCCGCTGTTCGGGCGGCCATCAGGACGCCGGTGTTACCGGTGCTGAAGCGGATGGTCGCTGCGATTCCGTCTTCTTCCCAGGGATCTTCACCAGCAGCGTGGGCGGCGACGTGCTCAGGTTCGCCCCCGCAGTACCAGCGCAGGAGATCGACCATGTGGATGGCGTTCTCGAACGTTGCACGGTATTCGGATCCAGGGCGGTTCTTTTGGGCAACGCAGAAGGTGGCGCCTTTGTCGCCGAAAGCCTCCCGGCCGGCCGTGTAGACGGGTGCATAGCGCCGGTTGAAGTCAACCATGAGTATCCGTCCCCGCTCGTCGGCGAGGTCTGCCAAATGTTCTGCCTCAGCTGTCGCTGGGGCAAGCGGTTTCTCGCAGAACACGTCCACGTCGCGGTTGAGGCAAAGCTCGACGGCGTGGGCGTGCTCGGAGCGCGGGGTCAGCACGAACACTGCATCCAGTTCCTGCGCGGCCAGCATCTCCTCCACTGTCTTGTAGGCGGCGTTGAAGCCCCAGCGCCGGACCAGGCCGCTGGGATCTTCGCGCCGGGAAACCAAGGCGGCCAGCTCGACGTCGTCCCGTTGGACGAGGGTGGGCAGTTGCGCGATGGTGGCGATGTTGCCGGCGCCGATAACTCCGACACGGAGGCGGTTGGTGTTCATCAGGCGTTCCTTACTTCGGCCAAATCAGTGAGCATTGAGCGCAGGACTGCGGCGGATTCCCGGAATCCATCCTCGGGGGTGGGGAGATCTTGCGGGTGCCAGCGGTATTCGAGTTCGATGCTGAGTACATCGTCGTAGCCGTGCTTCAGCAGTGCGGCGAGAATCGGGGACCACGGTACAACGCCGCTTCCGACCACACGTGACCGGACTGCACGCTCTGAGGCGTTGACCCTGGCCGTCTCCGAGGCTCGGAAGGTCGCCGTCGGGTCGGTGAAGACAAGGTCTTTGACGTGGACGTGGCCGATCAGGTCACCTTGGACGGCGAAGGCCTCTTGGTAGCTTTCGTCGTGCGTGAAGGTCAGGTTGGCCTGGTCGTAGAGCACGCGGACGGAGGGCTGGGCAATTTCCCGGACGAGTGCCGCGGTGTCCGCTGCGGTCTGGGTCATCGTGCCGAAGTGGTTCTCTACGCAAAGGCGGACGCCGGCTTGATGGGCTTCGGGCGCGAGGGTCTCCAAGGCTTTGCGCAACTGCCCCCACCGCGTAGCGTGGTCGGTGTCTCCGGGGTGCCAGGAGCCGGCGTAGACGCGGACCCTGTCAGCCCCGAGCAGTTGTGCGGTATCTATGGCTCCACGAAATTCGTCGACGGCTTTGCGCCATTCGGCATCGTCCAGTGAGTTGATGGCGGTGGTGTACGGCGTTAGTCCCACAATGGGGATGCCTTCGCCTTCGGACGCTTTGAGTGCCTCCGCCGCGGAGTGCCGGTCCCCTAGGGGCAAGCCGGACTTGTAGTCGTCCTGGTAGATGACTTCTGCCGCATCGAGCCCTGCGGCCCGGAAGAGACTAAGTGCTTGGGGAACCGTGTGGTTCGGGGTGCCTAGTGTATGACCCGCTAGCCGCATTGTTCTATGTCCTTTCTGAAGTGTGTGGAGCTGCTGCCCAGTCCATGGGACCGACCAGTCGGGGAGGGGCCGGGACGCGGGATCGATCCACGATTTCCATCAGCAGGCCCCAGGGGGTTACGAAATAGGTCCAACGGTTGCCGGCTACGCGCGGGCTATCGCCGGCAACTTCCTTGCGCTCACCGAGCACACGTACTCCAGGCGTTTCCTGCAGCACGGCAATGGCTTCATCGACGTCATCCACAACGAAGCACAGGTGGTGCCCTCCGGCGTCGCAATGCCTCGGTGGCGTCTCGCGCCGCTCAGCACTGCTCCACTCGAAAAGCTCGATATTGAGATTCGGTGGCAGCCGCAACATGGCGAGCGTGAGCTTGGCATCTGCCGGGACTTCAAAGTTCGTGGGCATGAACTCTTCGTCCGGCCCGCGTTCGGAGCGGTATAACTCTTCAGCTCCAAGAACGTCGACGAAGAAGCGAATGCCTTCTTCAAGGTTGGGAACCGTCAAACCGACGTGGTCCGTGTGCTGGAGCCCCGGCAGAGGCCGAAGCTTCTGCTCCTGCGCCCCGCTCATTTGCGGAGCTCCGAGGTGGAGCCGCGGACCAGAAGTTCGGGTTCGAGGACGATATGGTCCACGGAGCCGTCAACATTTTGCTTTTCAGCCAATTCGATGGCGATGTGTCCCATGTCAGCGATCGGCTGCCGCACGGTTGTCAGTGGTGGGTTGAAGCGGGCACCTAGAGCGAGCCCATCAAACCCGATGACCGACACGTCTTCCGGTACCCGAAGGCCACTTCGGCCGAGCGCCGAAATCACCGCGAAAGCCACCATGTCGTTGGCTGCAATGATCGCTGTGGGTGGATTGTCCATAGCCAGGAAATGCTCCGCACCGCGCGTGCCCGCATCGAGGTCTGACCCGCTGTCGAGCACGACAGGTGTGCTGCCGCTTTGGGCGGTGAGCTCCAGATAGGCGTCCATCCGGTCCTGGGCCGTGTGTGTGCCGGCGATACCGGATACGTATCCGATCGAGGTATGCCCCAGGGAATGCAGGTGATCCAACGCCAGCATGATTCCTTTGCGGCTGTCAACGGTAACCGTTGGAACGGAGTCGTCGCCTTCCACGCGGTCAATCACCACAACCTTGTGGCCGAAGGCGAAACGCTTCAGCGCCTCGGTGTCCACCTTTGTGGAGGGTGCCACAATCCCGAACGGGGCATACATCGCCTGCATGGCCGTGAAGTATCCATCAGATTTGGCAGGGTCGCCGTTGGTGACGCAGAGCATGAGCTGGTAGCCGCGCTCGTCAGCTGCTTGTGTCATCGTTTTGGCAAGTTCCGCGAAGAACGGGTTCGTAATGTCAGGGACGATCAGAGGAATGATGTTGCTGGTCTTGCGACGAAGCGCCTGTGCCAGCGGACTCATGGTGTAGCCAAGTCCCTCGGCAACCCGAAGGATATGCTCGCGCGTTTCACTCTTCACAGCCTCAGGGCGTGAGAACGCCCGGGAGACGGTTGACCGGTGAACCCCGGCGGCTTTAGCGACGACGTCGATACTCAAGTCAGGCATGTTCTCTTCCTCCGTGCTGATCGTCATAGGCCCGCCAAATGGGGCGCATGACATCTTCGAGCTGGGCCAGCGTTGTCAGGCCCTGGAATCCATCTTCCAGCGTCCGGGCGACACTTCGGACAAACGGATCGTAGAGTGGGTCGCTGTCGACATTAATCTTGTCCACTTCCGTGGTGCCGTCCGTCGACGTGAAAGTAGCTGTGCCGTCGGAATCAACGGCGGCAAATCCCGCTTCGCCGACCGATGTGAAGCTGCAGTAACGCTTCAGCGGCGAGCCCGGGAATGCGTAGCCGACTTCCACGATGGTTTCGCGGCCCTCGGGCGTAGTGAGGATAAGGCTCGCGTGATCCTCAATATCTTGGCCGTGAAGAACCGATGAGAGCCGGGATTGCACCTGCAGCTCTGATTCGCCGGTGCCCCGTAGAAACAGGTCAACAAAATGAGGGGCCAGGTTGGCCAGGCAGCCTCCCCCAGCCTTGGAAGGATCGAGCATCCAGGGATTGGCATTGTGGAGGTACCGGGATGGCGGACCAGCAATGAACGAGGACCGTTGATAACTTGGCCGGCCTGCCTTGGCGAGCCATTGGTCCGTCGGGCCGCCACGCTGCACCAAGGGCACCGTGGCCGGTACGCCAGCTGCTTCGGCGGCCTGACGCACGGTGGACAGCTCGCCAAGGGAGGTGCCCAATGGCTTTTCCACGACGAACGGAATATTCCGCTCGATCAGGGCCATGCACTTTTCTGCCATACCCTCGTGGGGACCAAACACATAGGCGAGTCCGACGTCGGGCAAATCCACCAGTTTCTGCCAGTCAGCTTCAACCGGCGCTCCCCAGCCGTCTGCCAGTTTCTGCACCTGCAAACGGGAGACATCATCGTCGCCTACTGCGATCATGTCGTGTTCTTCGGCCATGGCCTGTGCGCAGAGTGGAACATGCCAATGGGATGCACCAAGAATAATTGTTCGTACTTTAGTCAACCGCAATACCCCCTTGTATGAGATCGGTTGCTGAGATCGGTTGCAATAACACTATGGATGGTGGGAGAGTTTGTCAACGAAACATCAATAGAGCCGGGTTTGGCTGGAGCAAAGAGCCACCCGGCCGGAGAGAGGGCATCATGAATAAGAAACTTCGTACCCTGCAGACCATCGACGAGTCCGGGGCCGTCCTTATTGTGCGACTTGAGAGCGCCGAGGTTGCCGAGAAGGTCGCGGAGGCTGCCATCGAGGGTGGCTTCCGGGCATTGGAGATCACCCTGTCGATTCCCGGGGCCGTCGAGGTGATCCGGCGCCTGGCCGCAAAGCATGGACCAAGCGGAGTGGCGGTTGGTGCGGGAACGGTTCTTGACGAGCACTCCGCGTACGAATGCATCCGGGCTGGCGCCGAGTTCCTCGTCAGCCCCCAGTTGAACCCTGCGATGATCCGGACCGCGAACCGCTATCAGGTGCCAACCATCAGCGGAGCCTTCACACCCACGGAATTCGTTGAGTCCGCCGAGGCAGGAGCTGACATCCTCAAGCTCTTCCCCACCGAGGCCGGCGGGGTGGCCTACGCAAAGGCAGTGCTCGCACCTCTGGCGCACCTGCCGATCATGCCTGCAGGTGGCGTCACACTGGAAAATGTTGGCGAGTGGTTCGCCGCAGGCGTGGCGGGCGTCGGCGTGGGCAGTTACGTTACCAAGGCATGGCAGCCTGACGGGGACTTCACCCGCGTCACCGAAGCAGCCCGGGCCTTCCTCGCAGCAGTAGCAGAGGCACGCGGATAATGTCTCCCCAGGTCTTCATCGTCATTGGACCAGCCGGCTCAGGGAAAACAACCATCGCGCAACAAACGGCTGAGAAGCATCAAGCGGCTTACCTGGACAAGGACCGGGTGAGCGGCCGCTTCGTCGAATTCGCACTGACCGCCACGGGGCATGACCCGACCGACCGCGAGTCAAACGACTACTATCGCGCCAATCTGCTGCCCCTTGAGTACGAGACCCTCATGGATGTGGCAGGAGTAAACCTGCGCCTCGGCCGCTCCGTAGTCCTCGACGCCCCCTTCGGGGCCTATTTTGACGATCCGGGCTACCTGACCCGTGCGGCAAATGACTTCCACTGGCCCTCTCCCGAGATCACCGTGATACGAGTCCGGGTGCCCCAAGACGTCCTGCGTTCGCGACTCATCAAGCGTGCTTTGGAGCGCGATAACTGGAAGCTCGCACACTGGGATGACTACTGGGCCACTTACGGCCGCCTCGAATGCACCTGGTCAGGTGTGCAGTTTCAGGACTTCGACAACGAGGCACCACTTTCCCTCGATTGATGCAGCCTAGCGACGGGCCGTGAGTGGCGTTGGCATGGGACGAAACGTCGCTATTGTGCATTGACAAAGATCACATTCCATCCGTATTGTTGAATGCAACCGATCTCAGCAACCGATCTCATTCGGAGCCTGGAGGTTTGTGAAAGCTTTCTTCGCTTATTGGCAAGCAGCGCCGCCCGCCCCGCACCGGCCGCCTCCCCTGGCATTTCGTCAACCGGTCGGACGCACTAACAGGCGGCCCGGCCCCGCACACCAGGTGCCCAGATCCAGCACTATAACCAAAGCGCTAAACGTGAAAACATGGAGAGTTCAATGAAGACCTCAAAAGAAGCAGTCGGCAGTCCCGACACTTCGGGGCGTCCCGAAACGTCCAAACATCCGCGCCGCACCCTGAACCTGATTGCAGGCACGATCGGCCACTTCGTTGAGTGGTACGACTGGTACATCTACGGCCTGCTCGCAGCGGTATTCTCGTCGCAGATATTCCCCAGCGACTCCCCGTTCGCCTCCCTGATAGCCGCACTCCTGACGTACGCCGTCGGCTTTGTTGTACGGCCTCTTAGCGGCATCATCATCTCGCCACTGGCTGATCGTTTTGGACGGCGGCTCATCCTGACTCTATCCGTCTCCGGGATGGCGCTCGGCTCACTCATCATCGGCCTCACACCGTCATTTGCGAGCATCGGCTATGCGGCACCCGTCCTCTTCCTGGTTGCCCGCGTCATCCAGGGCATTTCGGCCGGCAGCGAAGGCCAAA
Organism: Paenarthrobacter sp. TAF1; assembly: GCF_052113825.1. NCBI lineage: Bacteria > Bacillati > Actinomycetota > Actinomycetes > Micrococcales > Micrococcaceae > Paenarthrobacter > Paenarthrobacter sp. TAF1. Next base: position 94,278 of record NZ_JBFRDO010000006.1, on the reverse strand, counting down.
GTGCCATCGCGTTCATGGTCGAACACGCTCCATCGAACAGGCGAGGCTTGTTCGGTTCCTTCACCAATATGGCAAGTGGCCTTGCAACCCTGGCAGCTACGGGCGCCGCAGCGATGGTGACGTCATCGTTCTCCACCGCCGATCTCGCCGCATGGGGATGGCGCATCCCCTTCGTTGTGGGCGGCTTCCTCGGCATCGTCGGCCTGATCCTGAGGGCCCGGGCTGAAGAGACCCCCGAGTTCGAAGCAGAAGCCCTTGTCGACCAGAAGTCCGCTGCGGCGCGCCTGATGGATCTGCTTCGCGAGCACCCGAAGGCCCTGCTTCAGGCAGCTGCACTCTCCGCACCAGCCGTGGCCTACTACACCTGGGCCACCTTCCTTCCCACGTACGCCAAACTCACCAGCGGCCGGGACCTCTCCTCCACACTCGCCGGAAGTGTTATCGGGCTGGCCCTGCTGGTGGTTATCGTGCCGACATGCGGCGCACTCTCTGATCGACTCGGCCGGCGCAAAATCTTCCCAATCATCGGCGCCATCGGCATGATCGTTCTCTTCTACCCCTTGCTCCTGCTCCTCAACCAGCCGGGATTCTGGGTATACGTCCTGGTATCGGCCTCCGGGTGGGTAGTTCTCGGCATCTGGCAGTCGGTCTATCCGACCATCCAGGCCGAATTGTTCCCGGCTTCCGTCCGGGTATCAGGCATCGGTTTCGCGCATCAGATCGTGATTGCCGTCTTTGGTGGAACCGCACCTCTGATCGCTGCCGCATTTGTCGGAGCCGGGCAGCCGATGCTCGTCGCCGTCTACATGATCGTCGTCGTCGCATTGTGCCTCGTCGTCTACTTCACGCTGCCGGAGACCGGCAACCGCGGTGACCGTTCCACTGTGGCACTGGCAGACTCTGAGGTACTCGAAGGCGAAAAGTTGGTTTCGGGCACCACCTCGATGGTCGACGTCTCCCGGCACTCCAAATAGACGGTCGGTTCGGAGCTGCGGCAGTTCGGCCGCAGCTCCGCGGCAGCTCAGAATTTATAGTGCGTTATGAAGGGAAGCTTCTTTCTCCATGGCGCGGAACTGAGAGGACTTCTCCTACGTGAACAGCATGATTATCAATACGTTTTCATATCTTTGGTCAGCGACGGCGATCGATGCGATAGCCGAGCTTGTCGACAACGGCTACAAAACGTTCGAGGTTCCAGTCAGTTCTCCGCACTGCTGGCCGGATGAGTTAGCAACCTCCGAACGCACGGCCATCCAAGACAGGCTCAGCCGGTACGGTGCGGAAATACGGTCCTTGAACGCTGGCGGATATGACATCAACCTGGCCAGCCCCGGGGCCAGCATGCGCCGCAAAAGTATTGATCACATCAAGTCGGTAATTGACTTGGCGGCCGCTTGGGACGTCGCTGAGGTCGTGATCTCCCCCGGCACCCGCCGTCCTATGATCTCGCCCTCGCTCGAAAGCGTCCACGGATGGATGTATGAAAGCCTGGAAAGTCTCATCCCGGTGGCCAAGCAGGCTGGCACACGATTGCTCTTCGAAAACACCCCCTACTGCTTCACTCCCACAATCCAGGACTTGGCAGGTGTCGTCAGCACGATCAACGACGATTCTGTCAAGATCGTCTACGACGTCGCCAACGCCGCCTTCATCGGAGAAGATCCCGTCGCCAGTCTGCGGGACCATCACCAGGCCATCGGACTGGTGCACATTTCCGACACCGGCGTGGACACTTGGGGTCACGACCCCATCGGCACGGGAGTCATTGACTGGGCTGGGCTGGGCGACGCCGTCAAGGACACATGCGGCGTCGGGAATGTCGTTCTGGAGATCATCCGTGAGGACAATCCAGTCCACGAATTTGCGAAAGCGATGCAGGACCTCAAGAACCACGGATGGGAACTGGAGAGTTAACTCCTTCCGCCGGAAACCGGGCTCCACCAAGAATGTATTCGAGCACGGAAGAAACCAGCATTATAGAGGTCTAATTTATCAATGCGAAAAAACCTGAAAGAGGAGTTTGTGTAATGAGGGCTTTGGTCAGTGGCGGAAGCAGCGGAATCGGCGCTGCAGCATCCCTGAGACTCGCGGAGGCAGCCCTTGCGCGCGGGGAGCAGCCAATGATTGCAGTCTGCGGACACGAATCAAACAGCAGCCAAGAGCAGGTTGTTCGTTCAATCCAGGCTGTGGGAGGCACCGCCATCGCACTGGCAGGTGATCTCGGCGACCCCAACGTGCCGAGCCAGCTGGTCAAAGCTGCCGTTGCAGAATTCGGTGGCCTGGACGCGTTGGTAGCCAATGCCGGAATCGCCAACCCCGGACCCATATGCGACGTCTCCCTTGAAGACTGGGACGCAATGTTCTCCGTCAACCTGCGCGGCCCATGGCTTCTCGCCAAAGCAAGCTACCAGCACCTGAAGGACAGCCACGGCGCCGCCTGCTTCACCTCATCCATGTCCGGTCAACAACCACACGCGGGATCCGGCGCCTACAGCCCAAGCAAGGCCGCGCTGACAATGTTGGCCCAGACACTGGCATTGGAATGGGCACCCGACGGCATCCGCGTCAACGTAGTCTCCCCCGGCATGACCCATACCCGGATGACCGAAAAAATGTATGAAGATCCCAAAATCAAGAAGGCGCGAGAGGAAATTATCCCGCTCGCAAGAATAGGAGATCCGATGGACATCGCCAACGTGATCGAATTTCTCGTAAGCCCACTATCCGGCTACGTCACCGGTCAGGATATCTGCGTCGATGGCGGCTTCTCCAAGTCCATTCTTAGCCATATCCCCGGACGACCCAGCTCGAAATAGCAGGCCTGAAGGCGGTCATGGGCCCGCAGTGGCTACCTGCGGCCCATGACCTTCAGACGACCGAATCGTCTCCAGAACAAACACGGCAGGCAATGAGGCGCCGAAACTTACCCCGCCCCGGCTGGTGACTGACAGTGGCTCGCGGGATACCGGCGTTCGCGAGGTGGCCGGCGGCGGAGCTAATTGATGGCCGTTCGAACTTCAGTTAGCAATACACGAGGAGGCACCTTGTATATGGCAAAAAGCATATTGGACGGCACGGAATGGACCGCAACAGAATTTGCCGGGCTTCTTCCGGAAGAGCAGAATGCCACCCGTCAGGAATTGGCATGCCTTTCTTGTGACGGACGGGCCGTGTTCCGAGCGGGACAGCAGCGTCAGCCGTCGTTCGCAGCCCGGCACCGGCAGGACTGCCGATTGGTTTCCAGGCCTTGGAGCGCCTTTAGATTCCTTGCAGAAGCAGGACGAGGTACCTAGCGCGCCGAACGCATGGTTCCACAGATTGATCACCACACTTCGCCGGCTGTTTCGAGCACTGATGGCGTGTCACGGACACCATGACGAGTTTGAGCCTGGGCTCGAGCAAACCCTATTCGCCTAGATCAATTCAGCTTCGTTGATTTGTGGCGCCAACAGCTTGGGGGCTGCCAAGCGGATTGTCCCGGCCTTCGGTCCCTACCGTCAGCGCGTTCGCCTTTCACAGGGCTTGCACTCGCAGTTTTTCACTGTCCATGCAGCTAGCCGCTGACCTTGCATAGGCGCTCAACACATTTGTGCACATCGCAAACAAACGAAAACAGCTTGAATACAGCCGACAGCCGCAGTCGGTACACCGCCATGACCTTGAACAAAGCGCTGCGGCCAGCGTCAGAGGGACCTGACCACCCAGAATGTACACCCGTAGAAGCAAAAACCCCCTCAGACGAGGGGGTATGCCGTGCCCGAGGTGGGACTCGAATGGGATTCCAGGCCTTGTCGTGGCTGGAAGTGGCGTAAACATGCGGAATCCCGGCCAGTCCGGCGGTTGTACAGGCGAGTCCTAGGTGGAAAGTGCGGACGCTGTCCACACTTCCTTTTCTGCCCATTCCTCAGTTCGGCGCAGCACCCACACGTCCAGCCGACCCGTCTTGGCATGCAGGTCCCGGCTATTGATTGCTGCCGACCTGCTCATCCGGCTCAAGCGACCAGGCGATGCGGTGAAGGAGCGTAGCGACGCGACCCCGCAGGGCGTCAAGCCATAGCGGTCGAGTCTTTCCTGCGTCAGGAATGACTGGCGCGTTCGGGAGGGCGCTGGTCGCTGTTTCAAGGGCGCTCTGCGCAGCTTCCTGTCGTGCAAGCAAAAGGGCGAGCGGGTAGTAACTGTTCATAAGAGGTCTCCAACAAGAGGGAAAGTTGTGCAACCGTGGACCGCACGAGTGAGGGATCTTCGGACCCAGCAGGTCCGAGCGCGGCTCAGTCGATGCTCTGGCGGCCCAGCTTCGCGTAAACATCCGGGCGCTTGTTCCGAAGGTAGATGGCGTAGACGATGCCACCGAAGAACAACGCAAAAGTAAAACTCATGAAGATCACCGTTAGCAGCATTGAGCCGCCTATGAGTTCCGGGTAGTTCATGATCGCCAGATACGTTATAGCGCCCAGGAACATCACACTGATGAGCGGCGCAATGATGCTCTTCCATAGGGACTCCGGCGCGAAACGGCGGCGACGGAGGAAGTAGACGAGCACTGCAAAACTCGTGATGAACATCAGCAACAGCACGGCAAAAGTACCGCTGCCGCTGGCAATTGGGTAGAGCACATCAGGTGATACCCCCAGCACAGTGAAAATCACTGTGGCTGCGGCCCAGACGAGTCCCACAGCGAGTGCCGACACGAAAGGCGACTTGTGTTTGCGGTGTACGCGGCCGAGAACCGGCGGCAGCGCATGATCTTTGGCCAACGCGAAGCTGTATCGTGCCGCAATGTTCTGGATCGACAGCATGCACGCAAGTACAGACGTAATAAGCAGGATTACTGCTATATCAGCGAAGGTCTTGCCAACCAATGCCGCGACGGAGTCATTGAAAAGGTTTACTGTATTGCTCTCTGCTGCTGACTGGACGTTTTCAGGTCCCAGGAAGGCGATGAAGGCCCAGGCCGCCACCGCGTAGAAGAGGCCAATACCCACGACGGCAATATAAGTTGCCCTGGGAATGGTGCGGTCCGGGTTCTTCACTTCGTCCCGATAGATGACAGTGGCTTCGAAGCCGAAGAAGTTTCCTACGGCAAATAGCAGTGCCAAGCCCAGCGTTGCGTCACCCAGGGAGGGCATCGCAAATACCGTGCCCTGCACACCGTCGAAGCCTTGAGCGGAAAAAGACGCGACGTTAAAGACAATCACCACGGCCACTTCCAGAAGCATGACTACGGTCAGCAGCTTCGCCGAGAGATCGATACGGTTGTAAGCCAGCACTGTGGTCAGAGCTATGATCCCCAGTGCGTACCAGTACCAAGGGATCTCAGGGCCGCCTAAGGTACTGACCACGTAACCCTGAAGCGTCACCCCGAAGAAAGCGGGCGCAAAGAATCCGATGAAGATGTAGCCGAACAGCGCAAGAAAAGCGCCTCCCAAGCCAGCGGGCCTCCCAAGCCCGGCCGTGACAAAGGAGTAGAAACCGCCAGGCCCCTTGACACTACGACTCATCTTCACGAACCCCACTGAAAATATCAGCAACATCAACGTCACGAGCATGTAGATGGCCGGCGCGGTTTGGCCGCTGAACATGAGCAGAACCGGCAGGGTCCCGGCCACCGTCGCCAGAGGTGAAGAGAACGCAAGCACATTCATTACAAGCTCCCCCACCCCCATACTGCCGCTGAGCCGTGCTTCCTTGGTGTGATGCTTCACCTGGGGAGCATCGATTGTGGTGTTGTTCATGTAGTCCCCGTCACTGAGTTATGAGTTCCGAATCACAGTATCGACGTCGGTTAGTCCGGCCGTGTGCCAGCTTGGGACACCAATAGGCAGCGGACGCCGGCCACTGCTTTCGAGGATGGAACGGGTCAGCCCGACGGTGCGAAGGCTCAACTCATCCAGGGACTCGCCGTTTCCGCCCCACCGTCTCGCACCGTCCAGGAGGGTCAGTATCACTTGGACTGTCTGGCCGGTTAGCTCGAACCCCATCTCTTCAGCTGCAGCAATGTACATGCCCTCGTGTAACCGCACCCAACGGTCGGCATCCCTACGGACCTCGTCGTCGAGGAACCTCGCCACCTTGTCCGCAGCGATCAGCAGGTCCCACAGTCCGGGTTCGGGTCTTCGAAGCTGCAGGCTGAGGTGGCAACGCACGAGGGCAGCCCAGTACTCCTCGGCTGACGTCGCCGTCTCTGCTCCTGACAGGAGGTCATGGGCAAAAGAGTCTGTGAACCATCTGAGCGCTTCGGCGACAATCTCCTCTTTGCCCTTAGGGAAGCTGGAGTAAATACTGGGGGCTTTCATACCGACCTCGCTCCCCAGGGTGCGCATGGTGACCGATTCGAAACCACGGCTTGTGGCCAGCCGCAGAAAACCTTCAATGATACGGCGCCGCGCTGGCGTCTGGTTTGACCATTCCCGCCCGGAGAGGAACTCCCGGACTGCAGCATTGGCCCGCAAGCGCGGTAATTCACTCATGTCATCCACCCAGCCCATCGACAGTGATGTTCCATACTAACTACCAGTCGTTAGCTTTGATCCTGCTGGCATGGCTGGCCCCTTAGCCACACAGAATCTCCCAGCTGGAAGGCATCGATAGCAGAGCCAGCACCGTAGCTGACTCTTCCTATAAGGCATTCGTCTGAGTAGCATTCGCGGCTGGTAATTGTGAGGCCGGCACCCGAAAGCAACAAAGACCCAGGCGGCGCAGCCCGCTTCGATCTGCTCGCTTGAAAGGCCTGGAGCCCGTCGTCGGACCAAGGTATTTCAAGGAGCGCTGAGGCCCCAGGTGCAGCAAACATCTTGATGGTGCGCTTACTTCGGCAGAGCCGCCTGATGAGAGTTCGTTCCGTAGTATCGAAGAGAACACATGCCACCGCCAGGTCCGGCCCGGCAGGGCCTCCGAAAGTTATGGGAAGCGTGTAGGTTCTCGGGCAATAATCCCCAGCGTCGTAGGTGACTTTGGAATAGGCTGCCGCAAGAAGCGCCCGCAGATCCCGAACTCCCATCGACCGCTCGTCGTAGGTCAGAAGGACACCGTCCTTCATCTTTTTCAGACCCAGGATTCCGCAGAGCTCAAGAGACTGGACGGCCTCCACGAACGCTTCTACGGGTGGCGCAGAGAAAGGCGGAGTTAGTATCTCCACCAGCAGCGTGCCAGGTCCGCAGGCAACGAAAGCCATACCCCCGGGATTCACCATGGCCTCCTGCAGTGGAAAGGAAAGCGGGCCGTAGCGCTTGAACACAGTGCCAGGAGCAAACGCTACGGACCGCAGCTTGTAGGGATCAGTTGCCCCGGGTCGGCCAGGGCCAGGCGTCGCTCGTGTCGCGGCCTTCCGACACGTCCTGCAGGAGCCGATGAACGGTCCTGCCAGAACGCTTGATTTGATGGTCGCTGCGCTCTCCGAGGTCCGAGTCCCCTGAGTGTGCTGCGGATCGCAGCCACTCAACGTGCCGTCCTTGTGCGAGCTTCCTGTTCATCATCGGGATCAACCCTCGTAATTAGTTGTGCCTTGTGGTCTCTTCCAGAATCCGCCTTCGGGCATGGTGCCGATCGTGTCAGTTTGAGACACCGTCGTTGGCCTTAGGGTCAACGCGAGCTGATGCTGGTGACGAAGATGAAGACGCCGGCGGCGGCCATCAGCAAGGCTGCTGCACCAGGCGGGACGCTATGGACAGCCCGCATTGTGGCCGTGGTTCGCGGCCGTGGGCCGGGCTTGGCCAAGTGCTGGCCCACCAAACGCAGCCCGGCCGCCACGAGAATCAGGAAGATCCCGACGTATTCCATTAGTCCGCCCACCGAGCGCTCAACGGATCCAGCGCCACTGCCAGATGCTTAGTGGACCGGTCCGGATCAACCTGTGAGACCTGCATCGCGCAGCTGAAGCCGTCAGTAAGGACTAGCGCTTCAGTCTCGCTCTTCGCAAGGGCGGGAATGACGGAGTGTTCAGCAACTTTCATTGACATGTCGAAGTGCTCGGCCTCAAACCCGAAATTGCCCGCGACGCCACAGCACGATGACGATTCCACGAGATCAAGAACTCCCCACGCTTGCAGGACTCGTTTCTGTGCCCCTGAACCGAAGACGGCGTGCTCATGGCAATGAGTCTGTAGCACTGCTGACTCAGGTGGTGGGGTATTAGGCTTCCATCCCCGTTTGATGGCTTCATCGACTGCCACGGAGAAGGACCTTACTCTTGCCGAGACCCTCGCCGCGGCGGCACCGCCCACTAGTTTCGGACCTTCATCACGGATGGTTGCCGCGCAACTGGGTTCGAGGACGACGATGTCCCGCTCCGTACTGTCGTCGAGCTTGGTGATCAACCTGGAAAGCCGTCGTCGTGCCCCTTCGCGTTGCCCTGTGGAGATCCATGTCAGACCGCAGCAAGCGTCGGGCGTACATCCAACGGATTTTCCGGAGTCCCGAAGTACCCGGGCCGCTGCCGGAACCACCTCGGGCCTGAAAGCGCGGGTGAAGCTGTCGATGAACAAAAGGATGTCCGAGTCTTCCGCAAATTCGGCTTCCCGCACCCGCTTGCGGATCCTGTCATTCGCCGCGAAAGCCGGGAGTCGTCGTCGGGCGCTGATGCCCAGCCACTCCCCCACGAGCCTGAACGGTCGGAAAGCCGTCCCAACGTTGGCCAAAGACGCAACGCGCGTCAACATCGGAAGCCACCGGGGAAGCCAGCCGATCGCGTAATGCGTAAAGGGACGAATTCGGCCGCGATAGTACTCATCCACCAGTTCTGACTTTGCCTCCGCAATGTCCACTCCTGTGGGGCAGTCCGTGGAGCAGGCTTTGCAGGACAAGCAAAGGTCCAAGGCCTCACGTACTTCCGGGCTTGACCAACCATCCTTGCTGCTGCCGTTTGCCCGTGTTAGTTCCTGCAAGACCCGTGCCCTGCCACGGGTGGAATCCTTTTCATCCTTCGTGGCCCGATAACTGGGGCACATGAACCCGCCGGAGGTGGAACGGCACCTGCCTACGCCGATGCAGGCGTGTGTATTACCCACGAAAGGACTCGCCACCGGGAGCATTTCACGGTTCCCTGAGGAAGGCACGACGGCGTCAGCCGGGAGTGCGGTCAACTCACCGCGGGTGGGGCCCGGTTTGACGACGCCCTCCAGCGCCAGTGAGGCAGAGAAAGGGGCCGGGTGCACGATGATCCCGGGGTTGAGGACTCCGTGTGGATCCCACAGATCCTTGAAGGTCCTGAAAATGCCGAGCATCTCCCGGGAGTACATCACTTCCAGCAGTTCGCTTCGCGCCCTGCCGTCACCGTGTTCGCCGGACAAGGATCCGCCATGGCTGACCACCAACTTGGCCGCGTCCCGGGTGAAGTCACTGAATACCTGGCGTCCGGAGTCGCTGCGCAGATCGTAATCCAATCGCATGTGGACGCAGCCCGCACCAAAGTGGCCGTACATCAGGGCCGAGTAGCCGTAATTCTTCACCAGCGGGAGCAGGTCTGACAGGTAATCGGCTAGCCGCTCCGGAGCGACGGCCGAATCTTCCCACCCGGGCCACGTTTGCACCCCGTCGATCCGCCGCGACGACAGCCCGGCTCCGTCTTCACGCACCCGCCACAGCTTGGCCCTTTCCACGGGGTCAGTGACGATCGCAAAGTCAACCACTCGGCCGTCGGTGTGGAGCTTGTCCACCAAATCCTCACAGGAAGCAGCCGCCTGCTGAAGCGTGTTGTCCGAAAACTCCACCATCAGGAAGGCGCTGCCGCGAGGCAATGACTCAACACTGGCTGCTCCCCGCCGGTGCCGCATGATGTCCAYGATCGAAACGTCCAGCCCCTCGATGGCGCTCGGTTTTGCGGACAGGATGGTCATCACGTCACGGGCAGAGTCGACGGTGCCGCGGTATCCCAGGCAGAGCAGCGCGGTGGTGRGGGGTTTCGGTACGAGGCCCACCTTTGCCCTCACAACAACGGCACACGTACCTTCGCTGCCAGCCAGTGCGGCAGCGACGTCAAAGCCGTGCTCCGGCAGTAGATGGCCTACATGATATCCGGAGACCTGCCGGGGAATGGTCTGCAGCTCGACCCGGAGTGTCGCCAGGTTCTCTGCCGCAAGCGCCTTCAAACCCTCCATGAGTTCCTCAGCCCGGGCGACCGAGTGAGTGTCAGTCTCATCGACGGCCCGCAAGAAATCGCGCCCCGCCCTCAGGTAGGCGCCATCCGCGGTGACCAGCTCTACTTCCCGCAAGTGATTGGTCATCCGGCCATAGGCAACCGAGTGATTTCCGCAGGCGTCATTACCGATGGAACCGCCGACGGTGGCCCGGGTCAGCGAGGAAGGGTCAGGCGCAAATGTCAGCGTCCCGGCGGTTGCCCGCTCAATGTGTGTCCGCAGCTCGCCAAGGACAACACCGGCGTCGGCCCAGACCGTCGCATGGTCGGCGTCGAGGGCTCCTATCGACGTCATGCAGCGGGACAAGTCCATCACCAGGCCGTCGCCAATGGCGTTCCCTGCCATCGAAGTGCCTCCGCCGCGTATGGTCACGGGCACGCGTAGATCTGAACACAACCGCAAAGCCGTCCGTACGTCCTCGACGTTCTTTGGGAAAGCCACAGCCGCAGGCCGCACTCGATAATTCGAGGCATCGTAGGAGTACTCAGAACGCCTTCGCGGGGAGTTGTCTACCTCTACGCCGTGGTGCTCCAACCTGCCGAGCAGCTGCCTCAGACCTTTGTAGCCGCTGTCACCGTGAGCCATGGTCGTGTTCTCCATTCGTAGGCTTCCGCAGGAAGTGTAGGCAGGTGCGCTGCGCGCCGGACTGTGTCAAAACAGGACGGGCACAGCGGATGATCCGCTGTGCCCGTCCGCGTGGTGCAGCCGCCTACTTCAGGAATTCGGAAAGGTTGTCCTTGGTAATAAGCGTGAACGGCAGCGTGTAGCGGTTCTCCACGTTTCCTCCCTTGAGGAAGTCAGTAACCACCTCAACGGCCTTAACGCCTTGTCCGGCAGAGTCCTGGCGAACCGTTGCCGACATCGTTCCCGCCTTGATGTCCTGCATTGCTGGTTCCGTGCCGTCGACACCGACTACTGCCTTGAACTCGGCCGTGCGACCGGCGTCTGCGATGGCAGAGGCAGCACCGATGGCCATTTCATCGTTGTTCGCCACTACGGCGTCGATCTGGCCTGCGCCAAAGCGCTGGAGAGTGTCCTCCATGTTGCGTTTGGCGTCGTCACGGCTTCCCTTCGCCTGGAATTCAGCCACGATCTTGAAGTTCTTGTTGATTTTGCTGTCAAAGCCGTTCTTACGGCGATCCGTCCAGGACGCACCGTAAATGCCGGCGGCGAAAACGATGTTGCCACCCTGCGGAAGCGCCTTGTTCAAGTACTCAGCCTGCATTTCACCGGCCACAGTGTCATCCACACCGATGTAGCTCTTGTATCCAACATCCGAACCTTCGGCGAACTCGGTGGACAGGATGAACAACGGAATGTTGGCGGCGATGACACGCTTCGCCGCATTCTGGCTGGCTTCGCCGTCCAATGGCTGCATGATGACTGCGTCCACCTGACGGGTGAGCAGATCCTCAACCTGGTTGAGCTCGCTGCCTACGTCCTTCTTGGAGTCGGTGATGTTGAGCTTGACGCCTTTTTCATCCGCCGTTTTCTTCATGGCGTCCGTCATGTGGGCCAGGTCCGGGTCCTGCAGGTCAAGAACTACAACGCCGATGTTGTAGGACTTGCCCGCCGCTTCTGAACTTCCCGCCGTGCTGTTGCCCCCACAGCCGGTARGGGCAAGAGCTCCTGCGGCCAGCATTGCGGTGGTCACAGCGAGCTTCTGTCGCATTCCCATGATCGTTCCTTTCAATGGTTCTGATTGCTAAGGGAGATTGTTTGATGCGTAGTGGTTGTTGCTGTTAGTCGGATTTCCACCGGTTGAGCAAGACGGCCAGGACGAGAATGATTCCTTGGACCCCTTGCTGGTAATAGGACGAGACCCCCATCAGGTTCATGCCGTTCATGACGACGCCCAGAAGGAGTACGCCGATGACCGTCCCACGGATGGTGCCGACGCCGCCGAACAGACTCGTACCTCCAATAACGACGGCGGCAATCACCTGAAGTTCATAACCTGTGCCAGCTACAGGGGCCGCACCGTCCAGACGGGCAGTGAGGACCAGGCCACCCAGCGCGGCAGTGACGCCACCGATGAGGTACACCGCGAAGAGAACACGTCCGGTGGAGATACCCACCTTCTTGGCGGACTCTTCGTTCCCGCCCACGGCGTAGACGTGGGAACCGAATTTGGTTCGGCTGAGGACGAACTCGCAAATGATGGCAGCGATCAGGAAGATGATGACCGGGACCGGAACCGGGCCGATAAAGCCCGAGCCCAACCATTCAGCGGGGCCGCTGAGCCCTGAAACAACCTGACCGTCCGTCATGACCAGAACTGCCGTGCGGGCAATGGCCATCGTCGCCAGGGTCGCAAGGAATGGCAGGATGGCTCCCCAGACCACCAACGCCGCACTGAGGAAGCCAACAAGCAGGCCTACGGCGAGCCCTGCGATCAGGGGTAGCCAGAAGGCGCCACCACTTGCCGGAGCCAGCAAGGCGAAGGTCATTCCGGCCAACCCCACCACCGAACCGACCGACAAATCAATGCCTGCGGTGATCATGATGAACGTCATTCCCAGGGCGATCAGTCCGATGATGGACGATTGCCGGACGACATTGACAATGTTGTTCAGCGTCAGGAAGTTCGGGGCCACGGCTGCCAGGAAGACCAGAATGACCACGAAGAGAATGATGATGCCGTAGTCACCGATGAAGCGCTTGACCTTGGTCGCCGTCATTCCCTCTTTAAGGTCTGCAGGCCCGAGCTTTGTCTTGAGGTTATCCATTGTGAGGCTCATGAGTGGCTCGCATTCGTCGTGCCGGGGGTTGCCATCGCATCAACCACATCCATCGATGAGGTGCTGCCAATTTTGCGGCGATCTTCTGGGATACCTGCGCCGTCATCGATGTAGTCATCCAAGGTGCCGTGCGAGATGAGGTGTGCCACTTGCGCTTCGGAAACTTCGCCAACCCGGAAGCGACCCACAACCTGGCCTTGTCGCATGACCGCGAAGCGGTCGGCTACTGCGAATGYTTCATCCAGACGGTGAGTGATGATGATGACTGCGATGCCCAGGTCTTTGAGCCGTTGCGTGACCTCAATGAGCTTGTCCACCTTGGCTACCGACAAGTTGGCCGTGGGCTCATCCATGATGATCAGCCGCGCATCAAAGGCCAGCGCCCTGCCAATGGCTACAGCCTGGCGCTGCCCGCCGGACAGTCGCTTGACCTTCAGCCGTGGATTGATAGGGATATCCAAGCGTTCAAGCACCCGCTTTGTTTCGAGCTCCATCTTTCTGCGGTCGATGATCCGCAGCAAGGGGCCCAGAATGTTCTTTTGCGGTTCCCGTCCAAGGAAAATGTTGGAACGAACATCCAGGTTGTCCGCCAAAGCGAAGTCCTGGTAAACCATCTCCACTCCCTGGTCACGGGAAGCCGACGGGGTTGGGAATTCAGTCGCTCTGCCGTCCAGCTCGATGGAACCTCGGTCTGGCTGGTACACGCCCGTCAGTACCTTCATGAGCGTAGATTTGCCGGCGGCATTGTCGCCGAGCAGGGCGAAGGTTTCGCCGGGCTGGACATCGATGCTGACGCCGCGTAGTGCGGACACCGCCCCGAATGTCTTGTGTATGTCCTTGAGGGCGACCAGTGGAGGGGTCGCCGGTGGTGCTTCGGTCATCTCATCCTCGTTCGATAGGGCCATGTGAATGATCCGGTGAAACACTTGCGCCGCGGCCAGCCAAACTAGGTTGTCTGGCGGGCTGATTCGGGAAGTAACAAATCCCCAAAACCGCGTGACCTCCGCCACACTGCTTCACTTACAAGAACTTTGGCGGATTTGAGATTGGAGGATGTGTGCCACTTTGGAACACGGAATTGACACGTTTCAAAGATTGGCTTTATGCAAGAAATAGTGGCTCATGGGTGAGGGATTCATGAGATGCCGCAGGCGGCCTGACGGGACTTATCCCCATACGATGAGGCTGTAGCCATCAGCCCTGTGAAAGAGGCGACGCTCACCCACCGAGAGAACCCAAACAATATTCCCATCGGGAGTTCTATCGTCGACGTATCCGTCGTACGGTGGCCAGCCGTGCTTTTGCAGTCTGACGCTGTCACCGGGTTCCACCCATTCCCAGAACGCTTCGGCGGGCGTCCAGTCGCCACGTGTTTCATTCGGTGATGCATGACCTGCGCTCATCGCTTCTTACCTGCGCTTCTCGTTGTATTGATAATCAAAGAAGATGCCCGCTCTGGGCCACAGATGTCGTTGCGGGAACATCTGCGGCCCAGGCGGGCGGCCATATTGCCCGTCTAACTCAGGTCCACTGCAACTGCAGCGCCGGTCCGGGCTGACTTTTCGGCAGCATCCGCAAGCATCAGCGCTGCGCGGCCGTCCTCGAATCCCGGACTTCTGGAGGGCAACCCTCGAACAGCGCGGAGGAACTCAGCAACTTCCAGACGGTACGCCTCGGCATAGCGTTCCAGGAAGAAGTCCTGGAAGCGCCCCAGGGATTCAACAGATCTGGATCCCCAATGCCGGACCAAACTGTCATTCTTGTTGCCTACCTGCAGCAAACCGGTTGATCCAAAAGCTTCGATGCGCTGGTCATAACCGTAGGCCGAATGGCGCGAATTCATGATCGTGACGAGCTCGTCCTTCGAGCCCCTCAACGTAACTACCGTCGAATCAAAGTCACCAGCCAGACGAATGGCGTCGCTGAATACGTTTGCTCCGTGCGCTGAGACTTCAACGATGTCCGGTATAAAGTACCGTGCCATATCAAGGTCATGGATGGTCATGTCCCGGAAGATTCCGCCGGACTGGGGAAGATAGCTTGCCGGAGGCTCCCCTGGGTCGCGGCTGGTGATCAGCAGGTGTTCCAATGCTCCGATTTCCTCAGCGGCCACGCGGCGTTTCAGCTCCACAAAATGCCTGTCAAAACGCTTGTTGAAACCTAAGACAACCGGCACATCGGAAGCTGCAGCCTTAGAACGGAAGGCGTCCACTCGGGAGATATCCAGGTCGATCGGCTTCTCGCAAAGCACCGGCACCTTGGCGTCGATCGCCCTCTCTACGAGGTCCAAATGTGTTGCAGTGGGAGAGGCGACGATGACAGCATCAATCTCCCCGGAAGCGAACAATTCATGAGGATCGTCAGTCACCCGGCCGCCGAATTCGGCAGCTGTTTGTTTTGCACCTTCGATGAATGGGTCACATACCCAGGACAGCGTTGCCTCATCCAAGGTAGCCAGGCTCATAGCATGTACTTGGCCTATCCGCCCGGTTCCGAACAGGCCAACTCTAATCTGTTGCGAC
Organism: Paenarthrobacter sp. TAF1; assembly: GCF_052113825.1. Classification (NCBI taxonomy): domain Bacteria; kingdom Bacillati; phylum Actinomycetota; class Actinomycetes; order Micrococcales; family Micrococcaceae; genus Paenarthrobacter; species Paenarthrobacter sp. TAF1. The sequence continues at coordinate 78,885 of NZ_JBFRDO010000006.1, read as the reverse complement.
ATGGAGCATCTCCAAATGGTTGGTGGGAAGCGGGATCTGTTGCTAGTCGATCTTCTGCCGGCCCAAGCGTGCATAGACGTCAGGACGCTTTGACCGCAGGAGATATGCATAGACAACCCCGCCGAAGAACAAGGCAAAAGTGAAGCTCATGAAAATAGCAGTCATAACTGCCGAACCGCCGATAAGTTCTGGATAATTCGTAATGGCCAGATAGGTGATCAGTCCGAGGAAGATGACGCTGACAATCGGCGCCACAATGGTCTTCCAAACAGATTCCGGACTGAAGCGCCGGCGGCGGGCAAAATACACGAGCACAGCAATGCTGGTGATGAACATCAAGAGCAGGACGGCAAACGTTCCGCTGCCGCTTGCGATGGGATAAAGGGCCTCCGGTGCGACCCCAATCACCGTGAAGATAACAGTCGCCAGTGCCCACAAGAGGCCAACTGCCAATGCCGAAACGTATGGCGACTTGTGGCGGGGATGGACCCGGCCCAAGGCCGCGGGCAGCGCCCCRTCGGCGGCGAGCGAGAAACTATACCGGGCAGCGATGTTCTGGATTGACAGCATTGAGGCCAAGATCGACGTGATAAGAAGGACTATCGCGATGTCGGCGAAGATCTTTCCGACCAAGATAGTAGCACCGTCGTTGAACAAGTTCACAGTGTTTGCGGCGGCTTCGCTTTGGACTTTGTCGGGCCCGATGAAGGCCGTGTAAGCCCAAGCTGCCACAGCATAGAACAGTCCAATTCCCACCACCGCAATGTACGTGGCCCTGGGAATCGTACGGTCCGGATTCTTGACTTCATCACGGTAGATAACCGTCGCTTCGAACCCGAAGAAGTTTCCAACGGCGAAAAGCAGTGCCAGGCCCAGCCCGGCATCCGTGATCCATGGCAGGGAGAAACCGATTCCTTGAACCACCTCACCGGATCCAGTTGCGAACGCCGCGACGTCGAAGACGATAACCACTGCTGATTCGAGCAGCATGACAACAGTGAGCACCTTTGCCGACAGGTCAATGCGGTTGTAGGCCAGGATCGTGGTGATGGCGATGATGCCAAGTCCGTACCAATACCACGGGATGTCGGGGCCATTGAGTGTGTTGACAACGAAACTTTGGAGCGTCAATGCAAAAAGGGACGGCGCGAAGAATCCGATGAACACGTACCCGAACAGCGCCAACAGCGCTCCCCCGAGGCCTGCAGGCTTACCTAGGCCAGCTGTGACAAAGGAATAGAATCCTCCTGGCGCCTCTACGCTGCGGTTCATCTTGACGAACCCGACAGAAAATATCAGCAGCATGAGCGTCACCAAGAGGTATATGCCTGGAGCCGTGTGGCCACTGAAGAGAAGCATGACAGGCAGTGTGCCTGCAACGGTTGTCAGCGGTGAGGAAAAGGCGAGCACGTTCATCACGAGCTCCCCAACGCCCATATTGCCGCTGAGTTTGTGTTCCTGGGGTTGGGTCGGCGTCTTCGTCGTACCTCTTGTTGTGCTTGACATGTAATCCTCGTCACGAAATTTTGAGTGCTAAATCACACTATCGACGAGGATCGTGGAAGCACTGTACCAGCTTGGGACAAGGGATCCCATGGGGTTTCCAGCCTGCTTCAGTCTGCGTTCAGTTTGCGGAAAATCCCATGGGCCCCTTCTGATCAGGCCTCTTTAGAAACCATTGCGGGAGCAACCGCACCTAGCTTCTTCAGGTCCACGACGTCATTCAGCGGCTTATGAGCCTTCCAGTTATTGAGATTCCGGGCAAAGCAATCCACCACCCTTCCGCGCCAACCGATCAAGTCCCCGGAAGCATGCGGTGAGACCAGAATGTTCCGGCGACTCCACAGCGGATTCCCGGCGTCCAATGGCTCATGTTCGAAGACATCCAGGGCTGCCCCGGCCAGGTGGCCGGAATCGATTGAGTCCAGTAGGTCTTGCTCTACGACTACGGCGCCGCGGCCCACGTTGACCAGGCGGGCTCCTGGCCGCATCTTTTTGAAGCGCGATGAGTTGAACAGACCACGGGTTTCTTCTGTGAGCGGCAACGTCAGCACCACATCATCGGCCTGGCCCAGGAGCCGGTCCAGCTCATCGAAGCCTGAGATGTGACCCAGTTGTGTATCGTTCCTCGCTGAGCGGCCCACGATGTCGACGTCCATTCCCGCAGCACGCAGGAGAAGGACGGTTTCGCGGCCCACGGGTCCGGGCCCCACAACCAGGACTTTGCGTCCCAGCAATGGCTCGGTCTCGCGGTGCTGCCACGTCCGTGCCTGCTGCAGCTCGATAGTGCGGCGCAGGTCTTTGGTGAACAGTAGCAAGACGCCGAGAACCCACTCTGCGATGGGCCTCTCGCAGACGCCGCGGGAGTTAGTTACAACGATGTCGCTGTCGATGATCTCGCGGGTCATCAAGCTGTCTACGCCGATGCTTGAGGTGTGTATCCAGCGCAGCTCACCGGGCCCGACTTCCCTCAGAAGATTGGTTCTGAAGTCGTTCAGGAACAGAATTTCCGTACCTGGCTGGGCAGCCCGGAACTCCTCCGCGGTGCGTACCACCACCACGTCGGCCTCCGCTTCCAACCGTTCGACGGGTGGTAGCGGGCGCCCCTCCTGAACGATTGCTATTACTTTTGGTCGTGACATACCTTCCCCTTCCCGGGCTCTCCCTGAGGATCGGCCCGTGCTTGTTTGGAGTGTGGCGATTTCGCTGCTGGTTACCAGCCGCCCTGCCAACCGCTCATCAGGCCGTACGGCAAGCGCTGTGGCTCCTCGTCAGGAAGACCCTTCAAGAAGTCGAAATCGCAGCCTTCATCGGCCTGGTTCACATGATCGATGAAGAGCCGTCCATAGCCGCGCCGGTATTTCGGCTCCGGAAGCTTGAGGTTTGCAAGTCGACTTTCAATCTCTTCGGCGGGAATGTCCAAATCCAGGCGCTGGTTCTCGACATCCAGCACGATGGGGTCCCCATCCCGAACGATCGCCAGCGGCCCTCCAACGGCGGCCTCCGGAGAAACGTGCAACACAGTGGTACCGAAGGCGGTGCCGCTCATACGAGCGTCGGAGATGCGGACGATGTCGCGGATTCCCCGGCGCAGGAGCCTCTCCGGGATAGGAAGCATGCCCCATTCAGGCATACCCGGAGCGCCAACAGGACCACTGTTCCGCAACACCAAAACCGAGTCTTCCGTGATGTCCAGATCAGGATCGTCGATCCTGCGCCCAAGATCATAGATGTCCTCGAACACCACCGCCGATCCCTTGTGCTGCAACAGATCCTTGGACGCCGCGCTTCGCTTGATGACCGCACCGTTGGGTGCCAAGGAGCCGCGGACGACGGCAATGCCTCCGGAGGCATCAAACGGGGCCTCGAGCGTGCTGACCACGACGCCATCGGGTTCGGGGGCCGAGTTGTAACCATTTTCGAGGGACTCACCTGTGACGGTAATGGCGTCCTTGTTCAGCAGCGGCGCCAGTTCCTTGAGTACCGTGGAAATGCCGCCCACCTGGAACAGCTGCTGCACCAAGTACTCGCCCGAGGGGCGGACGTTGACAATGCGAGGCGTACGTTGCGAAATCTCATGGAAGCGATCCAGCGGCAACTCGTAACCCACACGCCTCGCGAGGGCCAGAAGGTGAACCACGGCGTTGGTGGACCCGCCCACAGCCATCAAGAGCGTGATGGCGTTGTCGAACGCCTCTTTCGTCAAGATTTCGCTGGGCTTTGGCCCCTGCGACAGGGCCATCTCCACTGCCCGGCGTCCGGTCGCTTCCGCGGCTTGGGCGCGGCGCGCATCTACCGCGGGGATGGACGCCGTACCCGGCAGACACATGCCGAGGGCTTCAACGAGGGACGTCATGGTGGAGGCCGTGCCCATCTCGCTGCAGTGCCCAGCAGAAGGTTTCGCGGCGGACTCGAGCTCGTCGAAGTCGGCCTCGGTGATCTTCCCGGCCCGCAATTCATCTGCGTACTTCCACGTGTCAGTGCCTACACCGAGCTGCTTGCCCCGGAAGTGTGCGGGCTCTTGGGGTCCGCCGGTGAGCATGATCGTGGGAACGTCTGCACTCGCTGCACCCATGAGCTGGGCCGGCACCGTCTTGTCGCAGCCGCCCAACAGGACGATGGCATCCAGCGGGTAGGCGCGAATGGACTCCTCAACGTCCATGGCCATCAGGTTTCGGAACTGCATTGCCGAGGGCTTCATGAGACTCTCACCCAGGGAAATGGTGGGGAATTCCAGCGGCAGCCCGCCGGCCATCAAGACGCCGCGCTTGACCGCGTCCGCCAGCAGCTTGAAGTGGATATTGCAGTTAACCAGCTCCGACCAGGAGTTGGCGATGCCGATGACCGGCTTGTCCTTGAGGGCAAAGCGCGAGAATCCCTCCGCTTGGATTGCGGTGCGGTGAACGAATCCAGTGAGGTCGTGAGGTGCGAACCATCGCGCGCTGCGGAGGTCCTTGTAGTTCGACTCTTCCATGTCCTTTTAGCTCCTTGGCTTGTTTGGTCTTGATGGATATTTGTGGCGCTTACTACGCAGCTGATGTGCCGCCGTCGAACGCCATGCTTGTTCCGGTGGCAAAAGTTCCTTCGACCGCCAGGAAATAGATTGCGGCGGCCACCTCGTCCGGATCGGCGAGGCGGTTCAGCGGCACAGTGCTCTCTTTCAATCTCCGGGCTCCTCGAGGATCGGGCGCCGCAGCCAGGCCCTCACGCACCATGGGCGTGTCAATCGGGCCTGGGCAAACGGCGTTCACGCGTACAAGGGGCGCGAGTTCCATCGCCATGGCGCGGGTCAGTCCCACGACGCCTGCTTTCGCCGCACAGTAGTGAACAAGCCCCGGAACGCCCATGGCGGCCAGATCGGAGGCCACGTTGACAATCGAGCCTCCGCCGTCCCGGCGCATATGGAGCGCGGCCTCCTGTGCCACGTAGAAAGTGCCGGACAGGTTCGTCTCCAGCACCTCGTGCCAGTGGTTCTCCGTAAGATCTTCCAAAGCAACGTGCCCGGCTACTCCCGCAGCGTTAATCGCTACGTCCAAGCCGCCCAAGGTGTGAATTGCACCCCGGACAGCGTTCTTGACTGCACCGGCATCGGCGACGTCGGCAACCACAGTGTGGGCATCGGCGTCGATTTCTCCGGCCACACGCTGCAGTTCCTCAGAACGCCGACCAAGGAGCGCGACGCGGTGGCCTCGCTTGGCGAAAAGCTTCGCGGTTGCTTCACCGACGCCTGAGGTGGCACCAGTGATGAGGACACGAAGAGCCTGGGTGCGCAGTTCTTGGTAGCGGTCCATCATCGGCGACGGGCTCCTTTTGTTTGCAGTAGCGGACTAGTACGTTCCACTAAAACAGCGCTCGCCTTCCGCCGGTTGTCTCACATTGAGACACAGAGCACACTGTGTTCGTTCCTAGGCTGATCAATAGATGCCGCAGTGAGTCCGCGGCACAGTACCGCTGTATAGCGGCAGAGACTAAGGAGCACTCTTGGAACAGCAGAACCGCATTGGGGTTGGCTTGATTTCGGTCGGATGGATGGGGAGGTTGCATTCCCGCGCCTACTTGGCCACCAAGCAGTTCTTTCCGGAATTGCCCCGGCATCCTGAACTGGTAATCGCCGCGGACCCGGACGACGCTGGACGCCACCATGCCGAGGACGCACTCGGTTACACGGAGACGGCCACGGATTACCGCAAGGTACTGGAGAATCCGGACGTGGACGTGGTGTCCATTTGTTCGCCGAACTTCCTTCACCACGAGATAGCGCTTGCCACCATTGAGGCGGGCAAGCACTTTTGGATCGAAAAGCCCATGGGCCGCAGCGCCCAGGAGTCCCGTGAGATTGCACAAGGGGCGGAGGCTGCCGGACTCATCACCTCGGTGGGGTTCAACTACCGGCACGCCCCGGCAGTGGCGGAAGCCCGCCGATTGATCCGGTCCGGAGCCCTGGGCAAGATCACGAATGTGCAGATCCGTCTCCTCACCGGATACGCGTCAGATCCGAGCCAGGTATTCACCTGGCGGTACGAGCAGGCCCGCGCAGGATCCGGCGTACTGGGAGACGTCCTCAGCCACGGGTTCGACCTGGCACAATTTCTCGTAGGCCGCATCACCTCGCTGAATGCGGTCACAGAGACTTTTATCAAGGACCGACCGCTCCCCTCCGGCAACTCCTCGAATTCCTTCGACATGGGCCAGGCCTCCGACGTCACGCGCGAAGTGGAGAACGAAGACTACACAGCCATGCTGGCCCGCTTTGAAGGTGGTGCGATCGGAATGTTCGAATCCACACGCGTCGCCATCGGCCCGCATGCCGAATACATCATCGAGGTCTACGGCACCGAGGGATCGTTGCGCTGGAACTTCGAACGCATGAACCAACTGGAGCTCGCGACAGACCGGAGCGGCTACCGCACCATCATGACACCGCCGGCCTTTGGTGAATTTGGCCGCTTCCAGCCGGGCCCCGGACCGGGGATCGGATTCAACGACCTCAAGACCATCGAGGCTGCCCTGTTCCTGCGGTCGGTGGCTGAAGGTAAGCAACTGGGTCCGTCCGCGAGTGACGGCTGGTCGGCATCCGAACTGGTGGATGCCTCGCTCCGCAGTGCAGATTCCGGCAATTGGGTGGAGATTCCCGAAGTCTCGGGGAACACCACCTACGGGGCCTAAGTCTCCAAAGCTCTTCACCCAAATATCACCCGAAAAGAGGAGGCCGGATCATCATGATCCGGCCTCCTTTCGTATGTCTACTGACTACTTGGCGAAGCGGAACAACTTCTTGTTCGCAAACTCCAGCATTCCAACCTTGCCCAGTTCGCGTCCGTAACCGGACTTCTTGACGCCGCCGAACGGTACATCCGCACCGCTGAGATCGTAGGCACCAACAAAGACCATGCCAACGTCGAGCTGGTTGCCCACGCGTTCGGCGCGCTCAAGGTCGTCGCAGATCAGAACGGAACCCAGGCCGTAGGGCGAAGAGTTCGCGAGCCTGATCGCTTCCTCGTCACTGCTGACCTTGTAGAGCTGCGCCACTGGACCGAATAGCTCTTCGCTGTAGACGTCCATGGAGGGAGTGATGTTGGTGATCACTGTCGGGGTGAAGATGTTGCCCTGGGGCTGGTTATTGCCTACCAGGATTTCGGCGCCCTGGTCAAGGGCCCCCTGTACCTGGTCTTTGAGAAACTTCGTGGCAGAGTCGGATGACAGCGGACCGAAATCGCCGTTCTCATAGGACTGCCCGGCGATGGCTGCCTTGAACTTCTCAGAGAATTCATCGAAGTACTTATCCAGCACCACAATCCGCTTGGAGCCGTTGCAGGACTGACCTGTGTTGCCCATCCGGCCCATGACGGCCTTCCGAACCGCCTGGTCCACGTCAGCCGTGTCCAGAACGATGAACACGTCGGCACCGCCCAGCTCCAGCACACACTTCTTCAAGGCACGCCCTGCCTGCTCAGCAACGATCGCGCCCACTTGTTCCGAACCGGTGAGCGAAACGCCCTGCGTACGGTCGTCGGCGATGATGTTCGAAATTTGCTGGTGCGTGGCGAAGAGATTGACATAAGCGCCCTCGGGGAAGCCCGCATCCCGAAAAAGCTCCTCCAGCGCAAGCGCTGACTCGGGGCACTGACTTGCATGACGAACGATGACCGTGTTCCCCAGAATGATGTTGGGGATGGCGAACCGAGCCACCTGATAGTACGGGTAGTTCCACGGCATGATGCCGAGAACTACGCCCAGGCCCTGGTAGCGGAAGAAGGTCCGCAATCCATCGGCTACCTCAAGTTCCTCATCAGCGAGCCATTCCTCCGCGTGCTCGGCAAAGGCGGCCGCGATCGCTCCGGAGAACTCTGCCTCACCGGCTGCCTGCGGGAGGGGCTTGCCCATTTCCCGGTTGATGATGGCTGCCAGCGTGTCCTTGCGTTCCACGAACAACTCGGCGAGGCGTTTGGCCAGAGCGGCCCGCTCAGCCACGGTGGTGGAGCGCGACCAGTCCTGGTACGTTGCCTGCGCTGCGTTCAGGCCGGCCTCAACCTCTGCGTCGGTGGCCGCCGGGTACTCCGCGTGGGTAGTTCCCGTAGCTGGATCAATAACGGCAAATGCGCTCATGGTGGGTACTCCTTGTCAGAAAATTCGAAAATGGGTTTTGACCGTAAAAGGCAGGGCGGGACCGTGCGTAACGGTCCCGCCCGATGCGCTTTAGCGCGCGGCAGGTGGGGTGCTGGCTGCGTAGAATCGCTGGCGGGCACGGCCTTCCAGGTGCTTGGCCGTACCTTCCTGGCTGCCCGGGCGCTGCGAGGTCATGGGCACTCCCACGTCCCAGAAGGCTCCGTTGCCGGACAGGTAGCGCCAAGGTTCAACGCGGGCCACGATCACTGCGGGGCCTTCCGCCTCCTTCGCCTCCACAAGTGCCGCCTGGAACTCTTCAATGGTGGAGGTTGACCACGCTGCGCAGCCCATGCTGGCAGCGTTGGCCGCGATATCGAATTCCAGGATGGCTCCATCGAGGCGACCGGATTCGTTGCTGCGTTCCCGGTACTGGGTACCAAACTCGCGGCCAGGGCCGCCCTTCGACACTTGGAGTGGCCAGATGCACTGGTGCCCACGGTTGTCGATCACGATGGTAATGATCTTTTGACGTTCCTGTACGGCAGTGACCAGCTCGGTGGGCTGCATGAAGTAGGTGCCGTCGCCAATCAATACGTATACCTCTCCGGGGTCGTCGCCGCGGGCGATCCGGTATCCGAGCCCTGCCGGGATTTCATGGCCCATGCAGGAGTTGGCGTACTCGAAGTGGATTTCAGTGCCGTTGGATGGATCCCATGCCTTGTGGATTCCTTCAACCACACCGCCGGATCCCAGAATGAGGGCGTCTTGGTTTGTGGTCGTGCGGTTCAGCACGTCGATCACTTGGGCCTGACTCATGTTCTCGCCCGGGAAGGCCTGAAGGTCATGCTTGCGTACCTCCAGAGTGGCCTTCCGGGCGTCCGCGATGTCGCTGCGGAAGGCATCGGAGGTGCTGTAGCCAACGGCCCCGAGTCGATCCCTCAATGCCGCAAGGGACAGCTTGGCATCGCCGATAACGGGGAATGAGCCCATCTTGTGGGCATCGAATGAGCCGACGTTAAGATTCACGAACTTCACGTTGGGGTTCTGGAACAGTGAGTGTGATGCGGTGATGAAGTCCTGAAGGCGCGAGCCAACAGTGATGACAACATCCGCACCGTCGGCGATTTCATTGGCTCCAACGGTTCCGGTCACGCCCAGCGCGCCCACATTGAGTTCACTGACGGGACCGCTTCCCTTACCTGCGTAAGTTTCGGCTACGGGGATGCCGAACTCGGCGCTGAAGTGTGCCAGTTCCTCCTGCGCCTTCGAGTACCGCACGCCTCCGCCTGCAATCAACAGCGGGCGCTGAGCGTTCGCAATGATTGCGGCGGCGTCGCGATATTCGTCCTCGACCGCCGGACGACGACGGATGTGCCACACTCGCGGTGTGAAGAAGGATTCAGGGAAGTCGAATTCCGCGCCCTGGATGTCCTGTGGCAGACAGACTACAACGGCGCCTGTTTCCACGGGGTCGGTGAGGACACGCATAGCCTCGGGCAGGGTGGAGAGCAGCTGGGCCGGGTGTGTGATCCGGTCGAAATAGCGGCTGACGGGGCGGAAGCAGTCATTGGCGGAGACATCCCGTTCTACCGGATGTTCGATCTGCTGCAGCACAGGATCGCCAAAACGGTTATTGATGATGTCTGCCGGGAACAGCAGCACCGGGAGCCGGTTGGTCGTTGCAGTGGCGGCGCCGGAAACCATGTTGGTTGACCCCGGACCTGCGGACGCCGTGCAGGCAAGGGTTGCTGCGCGGTTTGAAGCCTTTGCGAAGCCAATGGCCGCGTGGACCATGGACTGCTCGTTTTTTCCCTGGTAGTGCGGGAAGTCCACGCCGTACTCGTCGATTCCCTGAGCCAGACCGACGGAGTTGCCATGTCCAAAGATGCCGTACATGCCGGGAACCAGGCGCCTCCGTTCACCGTCCAGTTCGCTGTACTGGACCTGAAGGTATTCAACGATTGCTTGTGCGACAGTGCGGCGGCGGACGGCCTTGTTGTCGACCACGGTGCCGATGTCAGCAGCGGCTGTGCTAGTCATGCGATCTCCTAAATTCGAAGGTGCGTCGGCATTTGCAAACCGATTCGCCCGAACTTCAGGTTTTCACTGTGGTGAGGCACTGGTGTGTCCCAGTTTGATACGCAGCTGAAATCCAGGCGCATAGACGTTAGCGGGTACAAAACAGCAGCCGACGGCGGCACGTGAGTACCGCCGTCGGCTGCTGTTGTTTGCCGAAAGCCCTTAGTCGAAACGGTACGGCTCCTGCGGCCCGACCGAAGGCAGCGGCCGTGGCCGCTCGCAGGTGCTTTCGATGTCGATGTGCCGGCTCTGTTCCGAGGAAGCCTCGAAAGCGAGGAGCACTTCAAGCACGTGGTAGGCGAAGTCTCCTCCCGTGCGCGGCTCCATGCCCTTGCGGATGGCGTAGCCGAATTCGGCCAAGCCGATTCCGCGGTATGCGTCGTCCCGATGGGTGATCGGCGTTTCCCGCCAGTCCCCTCCTCCCGGAGGGGTCATGTCCAGGGCCAGGTCACCTGGTTCACCGCGGCGAAGCACGGGTGCGCCGGAGAAGTGGTCCGGGTTTGGTGCTGCGAGTGAGCCACCCGTTCCGTAGATCTCCAGGTGCGGCAGGTTATGGTTCCAAATGTCCCAGCTGACGATCACGGTGGCTGTCGCACCGGACTCGAAGTCGAGGGTGCCGGTGACGTGCGTCGGGGTGTTGATGTGGATGACTTCGCCCTCTTTGCCCGGACGTGGCCGAGTCTCCGAAGATCGCGGTGTGGTTGCCGAAACCCGCTTGACGGGGCCGAAGAAGTTCACCAAGTTTGTGATCAAGTAGGGCCCGATATCCAGCATGGGGCCGGCTCCAGGGCTGTAGAAGGGGTCTACGTTGGGGTGCCAGTGCTCGTAGCCCCGGCATGCGAAGGACGCGAAAGCGGCTATGGGCTCTCCAATCCATCCGTCATCGATCAGTTTGCGGCTGGTCTGCATACCGGATCCAAGGAAGGTGGTGGGTGCGGACCCGACTTTCACCCCTGCTTTACGGGCAGCATCCAGGATTTGGCGCGCTTCGTCCAGGGAGGTCGCAAACGGCTTTTCCGACAGGACGTGCTTGCCCGCGGCAATCGCTTGGAGGGTCACCGGTGCGTGGAGCTTCGGCGGAGTGAGATTAAGGACCAACTCGACCTCGCCATCGGCCAGCAGTTCTTCAGGCGTGAGCGCCTTGGGAACCGAATATTCGGCCGCACGGGCTTTCACGGCTTCCGGGTTGACGTCGGCGAGCGCCACAACGTTCACGTCCGGGTGGACGCCGATCTTGTCCAAGTATTGGTTGAGAACGTTTCCGACGCCGATGATGCCGACTCGAATGGGTTCCATGTGAATCTCCGTCAGTAGTTGGTGAAACCTTCCGGGGCGAGGACTATACCCCGCCCCGGAATCAGTTGCTATGGCTGGTACTTCTAGCTCGCCTGGCGCGATTCCCGCGTCTTTGCCGTGGCCGTTTCGTCGATAGCACCGTTGGTTATAACGACGCCGTATTGCCCAAGGGCCGCTTCCAGGGAAATCCGCGATTCGCGGTAATCGTCCAAGACTGCGAGGACGTCGCGTTCCAGCGGGTCACCGTATCCACCGCCTCCCGGGGTGATGGATACGACCTTTTCTCCGGACTGCAGATCGTAACGCCCCACCACGGGGATCTCGCGACGTTCACCGGTGGTAAGATCTTCAACCCAGGTTGACGGCTTAGTACCATCGTGACCGCCACGGACGCCCTTCGGCGGGTTGATCTTGCCCTCGATTCCGTAAGTGAGAGTGACACTTTCTCCGCGGGGTTCCATGGTGACCCGGGTTGCAAGTCCTCCGCGCTGCCTGCCTGCTCCCCCGGTGTCAGCAACCAGGGTGCGTTCGTGAACCAAAATGGGGTAGCGCTGCTCATCTACCTCGACGCTGTCGTGGTACAGCAAAGCGCCGCAGACGGGTCGCTGATACGTCGGCCAACCATCAACGTAAGGTGTTGCCGGGCCTCCGACTCCACCTACAAGAATCTGGTTGACGTAGGCGTTACCGTTGCGTTCGTCGATGCCGGAGATGACAGATTTGGCCGGGGCCTGTCCTGCCGCTCCCTCGGCCGTGCCGTAGCCGTCCTCTATTTGGGAGAACGCGGCTTGAACGATGTTGACAACCCGGTCGGCGAGGTTGGTGGTGCCCGATGAGCAGGAGTACGGGTGTTTGGGAACTCCGACGGCGCAGCCGTCCCGGAGAAGAACTTCCACTCGACGGAAGGTGCCCGCGTTGCTCGGAAGGTTCTCCGGTATGCCGGAGAGGATGCCGGCCAAGGCAGCACCCGTAGCCGTGGCCTTTGTGAGGTTCAGGCCATTGGGGAGGTTGTCCGGGTTGTCGCGCAGGTCAATGACGATCTTGCCCTGTTTGGGCTTTACTTCCACGGTTGCCTGCAGGTGCACGCCGTCCGCGCTGGTTCCGGGGAAGGGATCGTGGACCGAGGAGCCATGGAGGACGTACTCGGGCAGCGTTTCTATCGCAGTCGCGGTGAGGCGTTCCGAGTAGTCGAACCAGGCATCCACGAAGTCCACCAGGTCTTCGACACCAAACTTCTCGGCGAGCTCGTGAATGCGGCGTTCGGCGATGCGCGACGCACCGACCGATGCCAGGTAGTCCCCGTACCACTGGTCAGGCACACGGATGCGGGACCGGCACATGCGGATGATGTCGTCGATGTCCTTGTATTCACGCTGCACTCGAACACACGGGAAGATGAGCGCGCCTTCTTCATACACGTCCCGGGCCGTGGCGAAGAAGGTCGTGGGCAGCGAGTTGCCGCAGTCTGCCTGGTGCGCCTTGGTGACGGCGGTGAAGAGGTGGCGCCCGTGGACGAAGATCGGAACCAGAATCACATGGTCGGCAGCATGCGAATTGCCCATGTAAGGGTCGTTGTGCAGGAATGCATCGCCTTCACGAATGTCCTCGTGCAGTTCCACCATGTCCTCTCCCAGTGGTCCGGCGCCGAACACGTGCACAGGGACGCCTTCTGCCGCTGCGAGAAGCTGGTTGTCTGCCGTCAGGACGGCGCACGAGAAATCGCGCGCGGTGTTGATGACGGAGGATCGAGCCGAACGCAGCAGGCCGCTGGTCATTTCGCGGACAATGCCGTCAAACGCGTTGGCAAGCACCGAGAGCTTTACGGGATCAAATTCGCGCGTCATGGTTACGCCTCCTTACGGGTGAGGTAGATGTTGGATCGTTCGTCGAGCGTGGCGTTCCACTCCGGTGGCACCACGATGGTGGTTGTGGGCTGGTCGATGACAGCAGGACCAACGATCTTGTCCCGCGGTGCAAGCGTGACGCCGCGGTACCGCTGGGTGCTGAAGCTCTCGCCGCCGAACACGATGGAGTCCGTGCGGTGGACTTCGGTTGCGCGGCTGCCCTCTGCTTGGTCCTTGGTGTGCTCGGGCCGTGGGATTTCCACTCGGACGCCCCAGGTGATGATCTCCACCCGGCTGTCCGGATCGTGGGTGCCGTTGCGGCGATCGTGCTCTTCGTGGAAGGCGCGCTCGATGATTCCGGCGGCGTCGCCCGCGGTATCGGGCGCAGCGTCGAGATAGACACGCAAGTCCCAGGCCTGACCCGGGTAGCGGGCATCGACGAAGTAGGTGATGCTGGGTGCGTCGCCCACGCCGTCGAACCTTTTCACGAAGACCTCGGCCTTGCCCGTCAGGTCCTCAACAGCCCGGGAAGCGGAGCCGGCGTTGAAGCTGCGGGTGTCGTTGTGCAGCGGTGAGAGGAACTCGGTTGCGATGGGTGCCCGGTGTGCGCCGTATGCGGCGAGAACGCCGGCGGTCGCGGGAATCAGGACAGTGTCTGCTTCAAGGAGGACGCCGATGGCAGCCGCCACCATGGCGCCTGCGCCACCACCTGCCACGATCAGTGCTCCCCGGGGGTCGACACCCTGTTCCAAGGAAGCCTGCCGGATGGCTGTTGCCATGTGGTTGGCGGAAACGTCCAAGATGGCCTGTGCTGCCTGCAGCGTGTCCATGTTCAACGGTCCTGCGATGCGGGTATCGATGGCGCGGACAGCGGCCTCCCGGTCCAGTGTGAAGCCACCTTCAAAACCATCTGCGTCGAGGTAACCCAGTGCGACGCAGGCGTCTGTGACAGTGGGTTCCTCGCCACCGCGGCCGTAGGCGGCGGGTCCGGGAGTACTGCGGGCGCTTTGCGGACCCACACGAAGCAAACCGCCGCCGTCGATCCATGCAATGCTGCCGCCACCGGCGCCAATGCTGGAAACCGCCACGGAGGACAGACCCGTCAAATGACCCACAAAAGGCTCCCCCAGCCAGGCTTCACGCGTGTGACGGATGACTCCCTGTTCAACCAGCGACACGTCAAACGTCGTGCCGCCCATGTCGCAGACCACTACAGTGTCCCGCTCCGGGGCGGCCGCGGCGCCCACCAGGGGAGCCATGGACGGGCCGGAATTCAGCAACAGTACCGGCCGGTCAAGTACGTCTACGACGTCCAGGACCGCGCCTTCGGAGGTGACCACCAACAGGTCCCCTCCGAATCCGTACTCCTGGAGGTCGGACCGGAGCTTTCCTAGATGGTCCGCCATGAGCGGCTTCAGGGATGCATCAATCGACGCCGCCGAGGAGCGGCGGTACTCACGAATGGTTGGGTTGGCCTCGTTGGACAAGGTGTAGGGAACACCAGGCAGGATCTCCTGGATGAGTTCCGCGACGCGCTTCTCGTGGACGTCGTTGATGATCGACCAGAGGAAGGATACGGCCACCGCCTCGATACCTTGCTCCTTGAAGGAACCGAGAATCTCACGCACTTGCTCTTCGTCGAGAGGCACCAGGGTGTCGCCCTCAGCGGAGATACGCTCGGTGATTTCGAACGTCAGATGACGGGGGATGTACGGCGGCGGGTAGGCAGCCTTGGAGTCAAAAGCATCACGGCGGCCGCCTTCACGCAGCAGCAAGGTGTCGGCAAAGCCGTCGGTAGTCAACAAGGCAGTCTTGGCCACTTTGCCTGTCAGAACTGCGTTGGTGGCGTGCGTGGTTCCGTAAACGATCACGTCCGCGTTGCGCAGGACCTCATCGCCGCTCCAACCAACCGATTCGGCTGCCCGGCGAACGGATGCTTCGAAGCCGGTGAAAACGCGGTCATAGGTGGTCAAAGCCTTACCAACCGCCATGTCGCCGTTGTTCGAGCCGACCACCACGTCCGTAAACGTGCCACCGGTATCGACGGCGATGCGGTACCTCGCTTCACCTGGGTGTGTCTGTACTTCGCTCATTGGTCTTCTAACTTTCTTCGAGTTGGACGGGTTATATCTGGGGCTTGCCGACGCGATTACGGAGCAGCCCCACCTTTTCGATCTCAATTTCCACTGTGTCGCCCGGCTCGAGCCAGACGGGAGGATTCCGCTTGGCACCGATGCCTTGCGGTGTGCCCGTGGCGATGACGTCTCCCGGTTCGAGGGTCAGGAAGCTCGACAGGTAGGAGACGATGCGCGCGATGGAAAAGATCTGGTACTGGGTGTTGGAACGCTGCACTTCGATGCCGTTCACCCGGGTTGCAATGTCCAGCGTCTGCGGATCTCCCACTTCATCAAGGGTGACAAGCGCGGGCCCCCAGGGAGTCGAGCCATCCACGGCTTTGCCTGCCAGCCACTGCGTCCCTCGGTACTGGAGATCGCGTGCCGTGACATCGTTCAGTGGGGCAAGGGCCGCGACGAAATCAAGAGCCTCGCCCTCGGAGACCTCGCTGGCACGGCGGCCGATGACTATGGCAACTTCACCCTCGAAATCGAGGTTACTGCTGATACGGGCGCCGCCGATTTCGTCTTCCGGGCCAACCATGGTGGAGGCAAATTTTGCGAAGACATCCGGGTACTCAGGAAACGCGCGCCCGGTTTCCGCCACATGGTCTTTGTAGTTGAGCCCAATGCAAAGTACCTTCGTGGGGTCCGGGACGGGGGCGCTCAACCTGACGTCGTTCAACGCGCCGACCCGCGCCACCGGATCCTGCGCGGCAAGACCAATGATTCCGGCCGAAATTGCAGGGATGCGGTCGCCGTAGAGCTCCAGGAACTCACGGACCGAAGTGGTAGCCCCATGGACCGCCTCAGTGGAGCCTTGAAGGAGCAACTCCAGATCGTAGACAGCATCATCGATCACGACTCCCCCGCGGACCCCTGACTCGTGGAGGTAAGAAACGATCTTCATGGTTACTTCCTGCCTTCCGTTGCCGACGTGCGGCCCGCAACGGCAAGCACGGCGTCGGCCAGGCGGTCAGCGATGTCCCCCGCAACCTTTTCGTCCATAGGGGTGGACAAGGACAGCAGGTTTGCTGGTGAACCGAGCAAGCCGCGCTCGTACGAGGCCCACCACAGCTCGTGCTGAGTCTGCTCGTCAACTTTCTCCGCACCAGCCGGAACCGCGCGCAGCAGCGAGCCGCGGCCGCGCACTTCCCAGCCAGCGTCGGCGATCTTCGCATTCACCGTGTCCCGGGTCGCGTCGCCCAGGTGATTCAGCCTTTTTACTTCCTCTTGGGTGAAGAGGCGCAAGGCGACCGACCCCGCGGCCATGCTGACCGGGTTGCCGGAGAACGTTCCGCCGTGCGGCAAGCTGCCCGGACGGGTCGGATCAACTTCGGCCATCAGCTCAGCCTTTCCGGCCACAGCGCCGACAGGGAAGCCACCGCCAATCAACTTGCCCGTGGTGAGCAAATCAGGGGAAACACCATACTCACCGCTGAAGCCGTTGAAGCCCAGGCGCAGGCTGATGACCTCGTCAATGATCAGGACAATCCCGTACTGCGTCGCGAGGTCCCTCGCGGTGTGCACGAACTCCTCGGAGATGCTGAGAAGGCCGGCCCTGTTGGGCAGCAGGTCCAGGATGATAGCGGCGTAAGAGTCAGGGGCGGCTTCGACCTCCTGACGCAGGACATCGACGTCGTTGAGGGGCACCGCTGTGACATCGTTGATCACGCCGCGGGTCACTCCACGCTGGTAGGCCGGTCCGCCGGGGACCAGGGCTACCTCAGACGTCCCGTGGTAGCCGCCCTTGGTGACGATTACTCGTTCCCGCCCTGTGCTGGCCCGGGCAATGCGGATTGCGGACATCACGGCTTCGGTGCCGGAGTTGGCGAATCGCACTTGGTCAAGGTCTGGCAGGCGGGACAGCAGGAGGTCCGCCAGTTCCCACTCGTAGAGGTTGGGGATTCCCCAACTGGCGCCGGCGGTGAGTGCCTTCGTCGCGGCCTCGGTAATTTCCGGGTGCGCGTTGCCATGGATCAATGAGGTGAAGTTGTTGTTCGCATCGATCAGTTCGTGGCCGCGGTCATCCCAGACGCGGTAGCCCTCGCCTCGGATGGCATACGGGCTCGGTGCTCCCGTGTAGTACGTCGAGCGGCCATAGCCGCCAGGCAGTAGAGGGAATCCGCGAGGCCCCCTGCGCAAATGCGGATCCTCCGAAGGATGGCTCTGCGTCATGGTTTTCTGGTGTTCTGTTCCCACTTGGTTCTCTCCAGTCTTCAGTTCACGAGGTCGATCAGCGGTTGCCCGGTCAGGGCCAGGCGGACACGTTCCACGGCACCCTCTTGAAGTGCGCCCGTGGAGCGGTTGGAACGCCAGGCAATGTGGGGCGTCAGGATGATGTTGGGTGCTGAGCGAAGTGGGTGTTCCGCCGCGAGCGGCTCTTCGGCGAAGGTGTCGATGCCAGCACCTGCGATATGGCCGGAGGTGAGTGCCTCGGCGAGGGCTGACTCCTCAATGAGACCGCCGCGGGATACATTGACCACTACCGCGCCCTTGCGCATGCGTGCCAGAACATCCTCGGAGATCAGGTTCGCGGTATCCGCGGACAGCGGCAGGTGCAGGGAGACGACGTCGGAATTTTCCAAAATGTCATCCAGAGACGTCAGGTCCACAAAGCTCTCCGTCACGAAGGGGTCGTAAGCCCGGACCTGTGCTCCGACGGCCTTGTACATACGGGCTACGTGCTGGCCGATCCGGCCCATTCCCAGAACACCAACCTCCAGCTCGGACAATACCGGCGTGTCGTAGCCGATAGTCCCTGCCCAACCGAGGTCACGGATGGATGCATCGCCAGCGGGCAATCTGCGAGCCAACGCCAAGCCCATGGCGAAAGCGTGCGAAGCCACTTCCTCCGAAGCCGTGCCGGGAACAATCGACACCGGGATGTCCGCCGCCGTGGCTGCAGCAACATCGATGTTGTCGTAGCCGATTCCGTACCTGATGACGGCCTTGCACTTGGACATCACCGGGAAGTCCGCTGCCGTGAGTTTCGCATAGGGGGTGATCATCACAATGTCGGCTTCGGGAAGTCCCTCCCTGAAGGCTTCGACGTCGATAGCCGGGTTGAGTGTGTAACCGAACTCCTTCGCGAGCGCGTGCTCGCGGTCCAGGTTCGGAAAGTGATGGGGGGCCACAAGAATGGTTCCCTGGGCATCGCGGGTCATAGTCGTCGTCCTGTTCGTTTTGTACCCTCTTCATCTGCCAACCACCCCTTGAAAGGGTGCCGGTGTCCGGGTGATTTCAAGTACAACGCGATCTGGCCGGGCTCATCCGTACCAAATCGAGACACCGAGGTGGGACAGTGTCCCACCGGTTGCCGTCAGGGTGGGCACAGCCCAGAAGCAGCCGGCCACTAGCGCGGCCGGCTGCTTCACTACACGGTTTCGGGGTTAGAGGTCGAAGCCTCTGCTGCGGAAGTAGTCCATCCGGCGGTAAAGGGTGGAACGGCCGATCTGCAAAGTCTCGGCAGCCAGGCTCCGGTTTCCGGAGGCCTCCTGGAGGGCCGTCCGGAGTTCGCTCAGTTCGGCGTCCTCCAGCCGTGACAACCGTCCTTTGGTCAAGACCCTGTGGAACCCCTGAGGAAGGTCGTCTACGGTTACCTCGGCTCCACCTGCCCGTTCGACAGCATTGGACACCACGGCCCGTAGCTGATCAATGTTTCTCGGCCAGTCAGCGTGTGTGAGTGTCGTCAGAAGCCGGCGGGACAACCTTCGGTCCCCCATCTCTTCTGCGATTGCATTCGCAAGTTGCGGAATGTCCTCCCGCCTATTACGCAGCGGCTCAACAGAAATCTCCAGCACGTTGAACGTCTCGGAGAGTATCAGGGTGGCGTCTGTCGGGTGGGTGATCGTAAATGCGAGCTTGGTGGTTGCATTGCCACGAAGGTTCCGGGCGAGCTCGGTCGCTTCGCTTTGGGAAAGTTCGTCAGCATGTTCAACAATCAACGTCGATGGCAGCTCGGTGGATACGCGGTGTGTGACATCCCTTAGTTGGGGATTTCGGAGCGCGCCACCTCTGGCGTCTACTACCAGGTGCTGGCCACGTGTTTCTGCGATGGCGCCGGCAAGCCGGCGCTTTCCGCTGCCAAGCTCGCCGATGATGACGACTGAACGCTCCTGCTCCACAGCCTTACGTGCAAGATTCAAGGTGCGCTTGAATCCCATGCTCGTCCCATCGAGATGCTTCAAGAGACGGTCCCCGGCGTCAGGCAGGGAGGTCTGCGGCTTGACATCAACCATTCCAGCTTTGCCCGTGCGTTCTTTGGTAGGCGAATGTGGACGGACCACCACGATTGCCCCGACATTGGCCGCTGACAACGTCACTGGCAAGACTTCCAAGGTGGACAGCCCAGGGCCTTGGAGCGATACCTCGCAATTCAGTTCGCGCCCTGAGGACATCACTGCTTTCGCATACCCGGAGATGACTGAGACGTCGTTGTCCTCCAACGTCCCCGTCGCCGTCGCGTTCAGCAGGGAGTTCTTACCGTCAAGGGCAATGACTGCACGGTTGCCACGGCGACGGGAGACCCTCAAGTATTCGCTGAGCAGCGCCCGCTCCTTCGACGACGTTCTGACCTCAATGTCACGTTCTATTCGGGAGGCCACCCCTTCGAGCATCAACAAAGTGGACGACGGCTCCAGTGAAGAGACGCGGTTGGCAGGCAGAGTCAGGCCGATGACAGCTCGAACCCTGTTATGGAACGGATCCCTGACGAGGGAAGCAAAACACCAGTTGCCCCGCATGTCTTCGCGGAAGTGCTCCTCCGGTGCAAGCCAGACGCCTCGGCCCTCTTCCAAAGCGAGTCCCTCGCCGTTGCTGCCGCAGCTCTCCTCCAGCAGCGAGTATCCTGCGGGAAAGCCGTCGTCGCGAAGAAAGTCCGCTTTGACCAGGACTCCATTGGGAGCAGTCAAGTTGACGTAACCACCCATGTCGGCAGCGACTTCGTCCAGCTTCTGCAGGTGAGGGCCCGCAGCACCGATGGTGTACTCGTCTACCCGCCCTTCATCAAAGAATCCCCGGTCGGCTACGGCATCGACGCCGGCGGCACGGCTTCTGTACCAGGACCGAGCCACAATGGGCCGGATCCCGGTGAGGTCAGCATGGGGCTGCATCAAGAAGAGTTCGCGTACCCGGTCAGTTTGGCGCAGCGCCTCGTGTGGCAGCCAAGGAGATAGGACTTCGGCGGAGGCCATGTCAAACACGTTCCTTCGTGGACTGGAGAGTTTCAGGAAGCGACGGCGGTGCCGCCGCGTCGGGAAGCGAACCACTTGCTTCCCCAGCGCTGGTTGGTCGGGCGGAACGCCTGTTCCGCCTGCCAGCTTGGGTCGTTGGCGGCGTCGTCTTCCAGCGCCTTGGCGCGGATGTAGGCGCCAACCATGCCCGACAGGCCGCTGCCAAGAATGACGGTGTTCTGGTGAGTCCTGTGAGTCCCCCGGCTCGAATCCTCGATGTTCATGATTCGGTCCTTCCGCTCTGACAGTGATGAAGGCGGAGTCAGCGGGAGCTGCTATGCGCCTCTTTCAGAGTACCTAACTAATGCTCGTTAGCCAAGAGTTTCTGTAGAGTTGGACTGAAATTTGAACTCGCCTTCCGCCGCGATCAACCGAGTACTTCACGCCAGACTGTTAGGGTCAGATCATGAGCAGCACGTCCTATAAGTCCGCCCGCGACACGTTCGCCCACCGCTTGGAGGAATGGGATTGGGCTGGCCAGGGAGCATCCAGGCGCCACATTCTTAAGGCCTTCCTGGAGTTGGCAATCGCCAACGGGTTCAGCTCCGTGTCGATGCGCACCATCGCCAATGCTGTCAACATCAAGCCGCCAAGCCTCTACTCGCACTTCCCAAACGGCAGGGACGAGATCGTGGCGGAATCACTGCGCTGGCACTTTCACCAATTCGGCCTGGCACTTCTCGAGGCCGTTGATCACGCGGAATCGGCAGCGGACTTCTGGGACGCTATGGTGAGGCTGCATTTCACGCGACAAGTGAGGCTTCCCGAGAGCAATCTCTGGGACCTGCTAGTGGCCACTGACAGAATGGCCGCAATTCTCCCCTCGGAGCTGCGCACCCAGGTGAACGACTGGGTCTCCCTGCATGAAGACATGTACGCGGCGGCCGCGCGAGACATGGGCTACACAAACCCCGAAGAGAAGGTCCGGATTGTGGTGACCCTCCTGGAAGGAGCAACACGCTGGGCGCCGGACGAGTATGACGACGCAGAGCTCGAATCCATGGCAGACAAAGCCGTGGTGCTGTCGCGAACGGTGTTGGGCCTGGAGCTCTGACCCAGTCACACGCTAACTTTGCTTCAGCGAACGAGTGTTCGGCCCCTCACTCCATCAATGTGAACGTGGACGCAATCGCAGTCGCCCGGGCAGCCCCGCCGGGTGACAATCCTTCGAATCACCCCTCCCATGAACACGTTCCTTAGGTCATGTTGCGCACATCACCCCTACCCATGAAGAGGTGTAGGCCAGCCACGACCTACCTGAAGAACCAGGAGAGGAACGCATAACCTCAGTTCAGAGCAAGCGGAGGGCCCACCAGCCAAGACTCTGAACCCGCTCCCCCCACAACTGAACACGTCAACCGGGGGCCAGGCACAAGCCGGCATCACACATCAGAGACTCGTGTCAACAATTGTCAACACTTAGAAGCAAAAACTCCCTCTGACGAGGGGGTATGCCGTGCCGGAGGTGGGACTCGAAGGCGATTCCAAGCCTTGGGAATACTGGGAAGTGGCGGAAACATGCGGAATCCGGGCCGGTCCGATGGCTGTACGAGCCAGTCCGAGGTAGAAAGTGTGGACATTGTCCACACTTCTTTTTTGCCTCGATCGAGCACCGAAAACGGGGACTCGATGCGTCCCTGCGCATTCATAGCCTGCGCCGGGAACGGGCGCTGCCGCCTCTGCAGATCGCCTGCAGGATGGCACCTCTCAGTACACGTGAAGCCTCCGGTCAGGATGAGCCCCCGACGCCCAAAGAAGGACTCTCGCCGGTCGGTCGAACAACTCGAAACGCGACGGAACTCGACCCGCCAGAACGATGAATAACTCGACACAGTGGGAGCACCTCCTTCATCAAGTACATGGCCGAGACGGCACCGAAGAACATGACCAAGCCCCTTACGGCCACTCCCAAGACGGAACGTCCAATTATCTGCGCTAGCAGATCACGCAGACTCAGTCTCTAGCTCTGCGTCGGGCGGGCCCCTTTGAGCGCGGCCACAACGCTGGTGGACGGGCTACTTAATAACGACAGGGTTAACCGGTGCGCCCGAGCCGCCAACAATCTTCATAGGGGCGGCGGTGTAGAGGAAAGTCCATTGCCCGTCAGAGGAGCAATCGTCGGCAAGTTTATCCAAGGCGATGATTTCCGTAAATGCGATGCCGAGGTTACGCATGAGCGCGTTGTGCAGTGGAAGGTCAACTCCGCTGACCGGGTCGCGGGTGACCTCGTTGCCGATGGTATCAGTGACTAGGTTGGGTATCTCCATATCTCGGAACCACTCCACTAGCTGCGGGGAGTAGGTCAGCCCAGGTTCTAGGAAGTCGCGGTAGAACTCGGGTTCCTCCGTTCTGTAATAGGAGCCGATCCAGCCTGTGCGAATTAGTAGTATGTCGCGTTTATGGATGGTGACACCCTGTGCTGACGCGGCAGCCAGCAGGTCCTCATGGGAGAAGGTTTCGCCTCTTTCCAAGGCCGCTTTGCCCCGAAAGCGCGCCATGTCGATGAGGACGCCCCTTCCCACGATTCCGCGTTCTGCTATCGGGAAGATGCTGGCCTTCTTCAGGCTCCCGATGGTTGTCTCTGCGGCATATCCATTGTAGATTTTTTCGCCGTACCACATATGCCCCAACGCGTCGTACTGACTGGTTCCCTGAAGATACATGGTGATCACATCATCGGCGTATTCAAGATCGCCATTGAAGCTAGGGCCTGTCCCACAGAGAAAATTTCCCCGGTCC
This sequence comes from Paenarthrobacter sp. TAF1, assembly GCF_052113825.1. Lineage (NCBI taxonomy): Bacteria > Bacillati > Actinomycetota > Actinomycetes > Micrococcales > Micrococcaceae > Paenarthrobacter > Paenarthrobacter sp. TAF1. Next base: position 55,473 of record NZ_JBFRDO010000006.1, on the reverse strand, counting down.
ATGACGTTAGTCCTCACTGCCGTCTTTCGGCCGGGCCAGATCGGATCGCCTTCTGGATTGCCAATTGGAATGGCCAGAGTAAAACTCTTCCCGGTACGGATTTCCGCCGCACCTCGCTGAGCTTCTTCGACTGTAAGGTAATTCAAGGAGCCGACTTCATCCTCGGGTCCCCACTTGTCCCAATTCTTAGGCGATTCACGTAGAAGCTCCTGCAATGTGGGCGTGCCCGGGGTTTCCTCGATCTCAATCATCGCTAGCTCCTTCGGTTTCTCGGGACTGCAGCACCAATTGCTGAAGAGATTCTTGTGATCGGCGTCAATTCGGTCGATCGCTCTGGCCTCAGTGGCGGGGTGCCGGGGTGCCGGGGGCGCAGATAAGGGGTGGAATGATGTCCGGCTCTCGCGACTTAGCATCCCTGCTGGCTACAGCGCCATTCGTAGGTAATCCAGCCATTAGCAGCCCAAGCCCGGAGGCGCCGGCTTACCGGGGCGATTCAGTCAACTTGAAAATCGTTGAGTTGTCGCCATCAAAAGTCATCTTGCGGCCGTACCCGTCGATCCATAACCAGAAATAGGAGGCATCATCACCTATGTCGTCGACGGTGGCGTTTTGGAGCGGAGACCCAGGGACTTGGACGAGCACCCTGTCCCCCTCGTTGAGATGCACCCAATCGTCATAGCCCAATTTGCAAACGTGGTAGTCCCCCGTTGAGTGCACATCCGGGATTTTAATGTTGGTTTCCATGAACTTCGATCCGATTTCCGTAGCGGCCGCTGGCTCCTCCAACTGCCAATTCGTACTGCACAGTCAGGATTGAAGCTGCCTAACGGCCATCCCTTGAGCAAATTACATCAGTGGGCAGGCGCCATGGCCTGGCCCACTGATGTGTTTAGGACCAGCTTTTGATGAACTCAAGAACTGCCGAGTCAACCTCTGCGGGCTTTGAAGCACTCAGGAAGTGATGGCCGCCTTCGATGACCTCCAGACGGACCTCCGTCGCACCAGTGAACATGAGTATTTCTTTTTCTGCGTTGGCCACGGAATAGACCTTGTCCTCTGAGCCGTGCAGCCACAGCACAGGTGAGGTAATGTCGTGCAGTCGTCCATGAAGCCCGTCGCGGTCCCTGAGGTTAATGGTGCTGAGCAACAGCCGTCGGCGACCGCCGTCTCCGGAGTAGTTGGTACGGTAGGTAGCTAGCCAGAATTCGCGTTCGTCAGGTGAGAGTCCGCCCAGAGCCGCGTCAAAGGTGTCGTCGACGAACTGCTCCGGTACCACCCATTCGTCCGGTACCGGTTCTGCGAAGGCTTCAATGAAAGGCGTGCAGAATTCTAGGGCATCCCAACATCCGAGCTGCCGGCTCTGGAGGGTCTCCGAATCCATGGACGAACCCAGCGGAATGATTCCCCGGACTACTTCCGGCGCCAACAACGCCATGCGCGCCGCTATCCATCCTCCCTGTGAGGTCCCCAGTACAAAGGCCTGGTCGATACCCAAAGCGGCAAGGACCTGCAGGTTGGCGACGGCGCTGTCCCAGTACGTGAAGTGCTGGTAGGCCGCTCTTGTACGGCCGTGACCGTAAGGTTCAAGTGCAAGAAGGTTTACGGCCGATGTCAGGGCGGTGTTGGCGAACTGGGGCCTATAGAGTTCAGCCGATGTGGTGTAGGAATTGATAAGCACCAACGTGGGGAGATCCGGGTTGTATTCACCGCTCAGCGTGTATCCAACCACTGATCCGCCAAGGTGCGGGATGCTTACGGTCTGTTCGATCTTGCTCATGTGCGTATTACTTTCTTTCCTATTGTCAGACCCGTTGGCCAGAGGCAGTTCCTCGAGCCTTACACGGGAGGTCATGCTGGTTCATGACTGGGTACTGGTTTCGCATCCGTCAACACAGAAGCGTCCTCCAACACTTCTGCACGGGCTCGGGCGGCACGAAAGAGACCGTCTACTCTCGCCAGCTCGACGTCGCTGCTTCTACGGATGAAACTGACCAAGACGTAGACAATTAGATTGACGATCAACCCGACCAAGCCGGCTCCGAACCCGCCGAGCCATGGAACTGCGCCTCCCGTGTCCATGTACGGAATGGTCAGCACCAGGGCTATCACTGTGCCGATAAGTAGCCCAGCAATTGCTCCATCCTTGTTACCTCGGCGCCAGATCAGTCCACCGAAGATCGGTACAGCCAGCTGGATGATCGCCTGGTAGGCAAGCTGGGCCACTCCGGCCAGGTTTGACCACTCGTAAATTTGATTTGCGATGACTGCTGCAATGATGGCTGCGCCAGCCATGGATCCTTTGGCCAAATAGAGTTCCTGCTTATCGCTCAGAGGCCGAATCACGCCGACTATGTCGTTGGCGACCTGCGTTCCAAGAGATTGTGTGACTCCGTCAACAAATCCCATGCTGGCCGCAAAAACGATGAGCAGGGCAAAGGCAAGGAGCCAGGTTCCGCCCGCGTCTTGCGTGAGAGCGAAGAATGACGACAACGGATCCGCCGACGCAAGAGACATGGGCGCGGCGCAAAGCGCAACAGCCATAAGCAACACAAAGAAAACAAACCCGATGACCATGGCTTGGAGGGAGCCCTTCTTGACTTCCCGAACACTGCCGGCTGTATAGATCCGGGTGAAAATCATAGGCCAGCACAAGCTGCCGATGATCCCGGAAGCAACAATTCCGAAATAGAACCATTCGCCGCTTTCTGAACCGTAACCCGGAAGGCTTAGCTGCGCGGTGGTGAGCCGTTCAAGATTCGAGAATCCGCCGAAGTAGAAGATCAGCAGGCCCAAGCACAGAACGGCAGAACCGATGTATGCCACGATCCCCTGAACCATATCGGTGACGATCAGTCCACGCATGCCCATTTGCACAGTCCAGAACTGGCGAATCACGAGCACTGCGATACCGATCAGAATCGAGACTTCGAAGGAGAGGTTTCCCAGAGAAGCCCATTGGATGACCGCACCCATGGCAATGAGTCCGAGGATGAGCCAGGGAAGTAGCGCGACAACGCTGATAGCGCTGCTAAGCAGTTTCAGGCCAGGGCTGTTATAACGCAGCGACAGCAGGTCTGACTGGGTGCGCAGGTCGAACTGTTTGCCCCATTTCCACACTGGTCGAGCTATGAAGTACATGGCGAGAACGCCCAAGGTGGAGTAGACGAGGAAATAGAGTCCAATGACACCACTGATGACGGCAAAGCCGAAGACCGCCGTGAACGTGGAGCCGGGCCACCACGAATTGGTGTAAGCCATTGACACGAACCAGCTGGAGAACGATCTTTCGCCCACCGCGTAGCTGCTGAAGCTTGAGACGCTGCGGCCATGTTTGGTCCTATGGAGCACGAGGACGATAAGCATAAAGAACGCGGCGAGGACTCCGAAAGTGATAAGCATCAGTCCAACTCCCCCCGTCGTCCCTCAACGCGCCAGAGGCCGTAAGCCACCAAGATGGGTGCGGCTGAAACCAAGAGGAGATACCAGATGGAGCCGGGGACACCGGCAACCAGTGCGTGTTCTTCAGAAAGTGCAATGTACAGCGGTGGCGCCAAGGCCAGCACGAAAATCAGGGTGAACAGCGTGCCGAAAAGAAGATTAGTAAGGGACCGCCGATGAATCTCTGCGCGTTCCATGATGCCTCACTTAGGACTATGTTTTGGGGGTGTCATCGTTGACAAATCCCAGCCTAGGGAAGCTTGATCCTAAGTAATATCGGTCACTTGACGTATCTTGTCCTCCTGAGGAGGAGTCACCATCCTTGGCTAAGCTCTCTGAGACGGGACGGGCAAACGCCTGGGGGCTGCTTGGATGAGTCGCAGTCCCTCGCGGCTAACAAGAGCGGCCGCTTCAGCACGGGATGAAACCCGAAGCTTTGCAAGGATATGTTCGACGTGAGTTGAGACCGTTCGCCGGCTAACTACCAGGTGATCGGCTATCTCAGGGTTGCTGATGCCATCAGCAAGAAGTGTGACGATCTGAAGCTCTCTGGGAGTTAGCCCATAGGGCGGTAACACTTCTCGTTCCGCCACAAGGGCGGCGTTCTGTATACATCGTGTGATGCTGATTCTGTGGTAGCTCCCCTGATCTCCAATCCAGATGTAGCTGTTGTCTCCGCAGGGGGCGAGCGGCAGAAGTAGTGGCCACAAGGGACCGTCCGATCGCAGGGTCATGCCTACTTCACGGCCAGCAATGGCTTGGTCAAGTCCTGCAGCCATCACCGCTACGTTTGCGTCGCCATGCAATTCTTCGGCCAAGACCCGGTGCGGTTGCGATGGGTCACAGGCGGAAGCAAGCACCGGAAGGAACTGTTCGACGATTCTCTTGGTTTCTTCTGTAGCAGACCGCGCCGTCCCCCAGTTCATATGGATGGCTCCCACGTGGTGCCCTCCGGGCAACCAAAGGCTCGCAGATATGCCTTCGTTAAAGCCTGCCGGTCGAAGATAATCTTCGGCCAGGGATGTGAATGCAAAGTGGACGTCCCAGTCACGATCGAGGTCTGCCCATCGAAGAGCCTGACGGACTCGGTTTCGCACGACTCCGAATCCTGGATTCTTGGTTTCCGGGATGAAGTTCTCAAGCAGTTGTGACACCGCGTCCTCCGAATAGCCGTCCGAGGCCAGTTGCTGGTGCTGGGGTCGTTCTCCGGAAGGATTCGACGCCGACAGCAAGACAGCATCGCACCTCACCAAGTCGCGAAGGAGCTTGGTAACTTGCTCTGCGCGCTCTAGGACGACCGGCGTTGCTGCCGTAGGAGCCATAGGCGCTTCTAATGTGGGATAGGCGCGCATTTAGCTATTCCTGACATGAAGAAGTGTTGATTCCCGGATGACCAACTCCGGAGCCAAGCGCTCAGAAGACGGATTCTGTCCACGAAGAACTGACACGAGCAACTCCAGCCCCCGGGTACCCATGGTGTGCAGTGGTGAGCGCACGCTGGTTAAGGGCAACGGCAACTCGGCTGCGAGCTGAGTGTCGTTGTAGCCCGCCACGGCTACGTCCCTGCCGGGACGCAGTCCCGCGTCGCGCACTGCGCCCAGAACACCGATAGCGGCAAAGTCATTGACAGCAAAAATGGCTGTCAACTTAGGGGTTTGCTTGAGGAGGTATTCCGCTGCCTCATGGCCGCCTCTCGCATCGAAGGCGGAATTCACTTTCAACACTTCAATACCCGCTTTCCGGTACGTATCGACAAAGCCACTACTCCGGTCCACGCCTGTACTGGCGAAAGGCTCGCCAGCGACTACGCCGACGTTCACGTGCCCAAGGTCCAGAAAGTGCTCGGCAACAAGGCGGCCTCCCAGATAGTCATCACATGTCACGGATGGATACTTGGACGCGTACCGGCTCACGAGAACAAAAGGCACCCCGCGGGCCGCCACTTCATCCAGCACCACTGCGTCCCGGTGCGCGTCACCGAGTATGAGGCCATCGACGTGGCGGGATAAAGCCAAATCAATCCTGGCGCGCTGTTCCGTGGGGCGGTCATAAGTGTTCATTACAAACGTGGCCAGTCCATTGCGGGCGCCCGCGTCCTCCACCCCCTCGTAGATAGTGGCGAGCACCATGTCAGACAAGCGGGGAACCAGCACTCCGATCAGATTGCTTCGCGCCGTTCGCAGGCTCTTTGCGTGTGGGTTGGGTTGATAACCGAGCCGTTGAGCCCAATCACGCACTGCTGCTGCCGTAGCCGGTGATGCCGCACGCGAAACCTCATCAGGAGATCCGCTGAGAACCCTCGACACTGTCGAGACGTCGAGCCCCGCCGCCTGCGCAATCGTTTTCAGCGTGACCGAGCTGCTTTTATATCTACCTGGCATCGTCGAAAACTCCCTCTGAGGTTTGAGTACAAATCTTACCAAACGATTGTCCCAAACGTTTGGGTATGGTTACATGCAGTTCACCAGCACAATCAACTGCGAAGAGGGATGTATGCGATTGCCCGAAGCACAACTGAAGAAACCCTCTGGAGCGGGGTTTTTCGCCAACGTTGGTGTTTCCGAGCTCGCCGCCATGATGCGGAGTGGGCTTATCGCGCCAGCGGACCTTGTAAACATTGCTTTGCAGGAGGCCTACCGGTGGCAGCCTTTGATCAACGCGTTCGTCTCGTTCGATGAAAACGGCGCCTACGCTGCGGCGGCGAAGGCTCGCACTGAACTGGCCTCGGGCATTGATCGGGGGCCGCTGCACGGCATTCCTGTTGCCGTTAAGGACGTCATCGATGTGCGAGGAATACCAACAACTGCAGGTTCGCGTCACCGAAAAAACCACCTTGCCCGTGAAAGCGCCGAATGCGTTGAACGGCTCGTCCAGGCAGGGGCGATCATTATTGGGAAGACCACGACCCACGAATTTGCGAACGGACCTACCGGAGATCGTTCGGCCACCGGCCCTACGCGCAACCCACACGATACGGACCACATGGCTGGTGGTTCGAGCAGCGGGTCTGCTGCCGCGGTTGCCGCTGGCATCATCCCGTTGGCGCTCGGTACCGACACCGGCGGCTCCGCTCGTATTCCGGCTGCTTGCTGCGGCGTTGTAGGGCTCAAACCAACCCACGGAGCTTTGCCTACCCGCGGGATGGTGCCATTGTCACCATCCCTGGACACCATAGGCTTGCTGGCCCGCACCGCGGCCGACTGTCTCCTGCTGTGGACTGCATTGAGGGGCGCCAATACTGTAGCTCTCCCCCCTGGTATCGGRTGGATCAAGCCGGATTCGATATATCCGACGCAGCCTTCAATCACTAGTGCGGCCCGAAGCAGGGTCGATCAACTTCTCACCGGGGACGCCGACGTCCCGGAAGCCAGTGACCTCAGGGAGGCATACGGGATCATCCAAGGCAGTGAGGCATACGCCCAACATTCTGAGTTGATATACAACTCGCCCGAACTTTACGACCCCGAAGTACTCGCTCGGTTGCTTGCCGGCGGCGAGATTCTCAGTTGGGAGTACGTCAAGGCGATGGAGCTTAGGCACAGTGCCCGCCAGAGAATCCAGCCTTTGCTAAATCGGTACGGGGTTCTGGCACTTCCGACGATCCCCCTGGCCCCTCCCCGGCTGAACAGCCGTAGGGAGCTCATCGACGGGAGCAGCCTAGAGACCCGGAAGGCTCTTCTCTCCCTTACAAGCCCATGGAGCGTTTTAGGACTCCCGGCCATCTCCATTCCAGCGGGCACGACCGAGGGGCTGCCGACTGGACTACAGCTGGTAGGTCCCCCCGGAGCCGAATCCCAACTTTTGAGGGTGGCTGCGCAAATTGAAGAGACCCAGCACCCGATGAAAGGAAACTGATGCGAACACTTACCTTCAACCGCGAGGGAACAATTTTGACTGCCGAGCTACGAGAAGGCAGCGGATCGCCCGTCGTGATAGTTCCAGGCGTTATGTCCGACGCGTATACCTGGCGCCCAGTCGCCGATGCATTGAATTTGAATAACCCGATAATGGTCATTAACCGCCGCGGGCGGCTCCCTAGCGGCCCGACAGGTCGTGGCTACTCGGTCCGTACTGAAATTGACGATTTGCACCACATCCTCGACACCCTCGAGGAGGACATCCACCTGTTCGGCTGGAGCTATGGCGGACTGATTGCTTTGGAAACGGCGACAGAGCGACGCAACCTGCGCTCTGTCATCGCGTATGAGCCCGTCTCAAGCCCGTTCGGATCGAACGCCCTTGAACCCCTACGTCTTGCTCTCGGGAGGGGCGACCTGGACAGCGCTGTCGAGGTGGTCAAGCGGGTCATGGCGGGTTACTCCGCCGAATACATGGCAGCGCTGCGCACGGACCCTATTTGGCCTGTCCTCCGTCTTCTTGTTCACCCCTTGGCTGATGAGCTGACTGCTATAAATGACCATGTTGCAGCGCTTTCCCGATATAGCGAAATCACGGCTCCAGTCACCCTGATGCTTGGCGAACGCAACGAGGAGAGGCCGCCATACGGTGTCGCTTTCACCGCCTTCTCTCAAGCCCTCCCCCAAGCCGAGGTCGTTCGGCTGGCAAATCAGGGTCACCTGGCCCACAGTGAAGCACCCGGCCTTCTGGCTGAGCACCTTACGCAAGCAGTCTCGAAGCACAACGAGTACCAACATTCCAGTTAGTGCGCTATTGCGCTAACGAGAACTTCAGAACGAGCCTCCAGCAGGCCCATTCTCATCCGTCCATTGCATCATCGAATTACCTTCGCACCCTCTACTTGCCGGACGGATGCACCGCCAGGCAAGTCCAATCGTGATCCTGCTCCTGCGCAGACCGTTTGGCATGCACGGTGGCAGACAACGCGTGGACCTTCACGTTCCAGCCCGGAACGTGAAGGCCCTCGCTTTCGGTCAGTTTCAGTGGCTATCGACGAGCCCCGAGACACCGGTTCAGGGACATCCATCAGCGGGGAATAAGGGTGTATTTGGTTGAGAGGAACTCGCTGATGCCCTCAAAACCGCCTTCCCGGCCGATACCGGACTGCTTAACACCGCCAAAGGGTGCTGCGGCGTTGGAGATGAGACCGGTGTTCAAGCCCATCATTCCTGTCTGCAGCTTTTCAATCATGCGCTGGCCGCAGTGAACGTTCTCCGTGAACACATAGCTGACCAGCCCATAGTCGGTGTCATTGGCGATTTTGACTGCTTCCTCCTCATTGGTGAATCGGATGATGCCAAGGACCGGTCCAAAGATCTCTTCGGACATCAGAGCCGAGTTGGGACTGAGCCGATCCAGAACTGTTGGCTCGAAGTAGCTGCCAGGACCTTCAATGGACTTACCTCCAGTGAGAACCGTTGCGCCGGTCGCTACGGCGTCAGCAACCAGGCGCTCAGCCTTAGCGACCGCACGGCTGTCGACCAAAGCGCCGATGTCAGTACTTTCCTCAGCTCCCCTGCCGATCTTCATTTGGGCCACCCGGTCGCTCACGCGTTGAGCAAAAGTATCTGCGATTGATTCATGGACGATGATGCGGTTCGCCGCAGTGCATGCCTGGCCGATATTACGGAACTTCGCCAGCAGGACACCCTCCACGGCTCGATCCAAATCCGCATCCTCGAAGACGATAAACGGGGCGTTACCCCCCAACTCCATGGAAGTTCGCAGGACATTCTGGGCTGCGGCTTCAAGGAGCTTTACACCGACAGGGGTCGAACCGGTGAAGCTGAGCTTTTTGAGGCGGGCGTCCTTTAACAGCGCGCTGGACTGGTCGGCCGGCGAGGTGGTAGGAACCACATTTACAACTCCTGCCGGTAGGCCCGCTTCTTCGAGCAGTTGTACCAAGAAGATGGTCGTCAGCGGAGTCAGTTCGGCGGGTTTGATGACGACCGTGCAGCCGGCCGCCAAGGCTGGGGCTATCTTGCGGGTTGCCATAGCCAAGGGGAAATTCCACGGCGTGATGAAATAGGTGGGCCCGACCGGAAGGTGCGATACGACGATGTTGCCAGCACCCTCAGGAGTAGGACGATAGTCGCCGCGGACGCGTACAGCCTCCTCCGAGAACCAGCGCAGGAACTCGCCTCCATAGGTCACTTCTGCGCGGGCCTCGGAGATCGGCTTGCCCATTTCGATGCTAATGAGCAGTGCAAAGTCCTCGTGGCGATCCATTAGAAGGTCGAACGCTCGGCGCAGGATGTTTGAGCGTCCGCGCGTAGAGGTCTCAGCCCACGCCTCCTGCGCCGTTACGGCAGCTTCGAGCGCCCTAAGGGCATCGTCGACGGTCGCATCGGCGATCGTTTTGATGACTTCCCCGGTTGCCGGGTCTTGCACGTCGAATGTCGCACCGGTCGAAGAGGGCTGCCACGTCCCTCCGATGCCGAGACCGGTTTGCACCTGGTTGATCAGTTCTTGCTCGTGGGGTCTTAAAGTCATCGCTGTCCTTCTAGGTACGTGTAGTTGGTTTGCTGTGGTTCATGCATTTTCCTTTTAAGGCGTCCGCCACGACCTGAAGGCCCTCGCGCAACAAGTCATTTGATATGGACAACGGCGGCAGGAACCGGAGCACGTTGCCGTATGTGCCGCATGTGAGTACCAGCACGCCGTTCTGGCCTGCCTTCTTCGCGATGGCAGAAGTCAGCGCCGCAGCCGGTCTCTGAGTGCCCGTTTCGACGAACTCGATGCCGATCATGGCACCGCGGCCGCGGATGTCGCCGACGCGGTCATCCTCTGCCGCTAGACCGGCGAAGAAGTCGGTGATGATGGCACCGATTGCCCGTGCACGCTCCGTCAGGTTTTCCTTCTCATAAATTTCGATCGTTGCCAGAGCGGCAGCACAGGCGATGGGGTTGCCTGCATAGGTACCCCCGAGTCCTCCGTCCACTGCGGAGTTCATGATGTCTTTACGGCCGGTAACTGCCGAAAGAGGAAGCCCACCGGCCAGGCCCTTGCCGAACGTCATCAGATCCGGAACTATGCCCTCATGGTTGGCAGCGAACATGTCACCAGTACGGGCAAAGCCGGTCTGCACCTCGTCCAGTATGAAGATCACCCCGTTCTGGGATGTCCATTCCTGTAGCGCCGGTAGAAAACCGTTGGCAGGGGCGATGAAGCCGCCTTCACCCTGAATGGGTTCGATGATGACGGCAGCGACATTATCGGCACCGATCTGCTTCTCGACTTGAAGTATCGATCGTGCAGCTGCCTCAGGGCCTGTGAGTCCGTCTCGGTAGCTATAGGAAGCGGGGACCCGGTAGATCTCGGGGGCGAAGGGTCCAAACCCGTTCTTATATGGCATGTTCTTTGCGGTCATTCCCATCGTGAGGTTGGTTCGCCCATGGAACGCGTGGTCGAAGACAACCACGGCCTGCTTGCCGGTGTAGTGGCGAGCGATCTTGACCGCGTTCTCCAGGGCTTCAGCACCGGTGCTGAAGAGGGCCGAGCGTTTTTCGTGCTCACCAGGGGTGATGGCGTTGAGCTTCTCGGCGACTTTGACGTAGCCCTCATAGGGGGCGATGGTGAAACAGCTGTGTGTGAACTGCTCGGCCTGCTGTCGCACAGCCTGCACCACAGCGGGGGCTGAATTACCGACACCGGTGACTGCGATGCCGGAACCGAGGTCAATAAGGGAGTTGCCATCGGCGTCGATCAGCACCCCGCCTCCGGCGGCTACTACTGAAATTGGGAGCACTCCGCCGGTGCCTGTGGCAACGGCTGCGTCCTTGCGGGCCAGCAGTTCCTGCGATTTCGGGCCGGGGATTGTGCTCACGAGCTTCCGCACCTGCGGGAGAGTGGGGCCGCCTGTTATGGGTGGAGCCGACATGGTGACCTCTTCTTTCAAGAGTTGTTGAGGAGATTTTTTGGTGATTAGTGCGTGGGGCGTCTGTGGAATTTCCGTGAGGACGAGGCAGATGCTTCAGCCAATAAGCACCGAATACCCGCACGTGCGGTGTTCTTGGTCGGAGATCGCCTTGGTTGGGCTTCTTCGGCAGTGGCGATTAGATCCAGCGGTGCGCGRCCGGCGCGGGGCCGATCTCAAGTCCATCCGCATTGATCACCACGACGCCATCGTGACCACGTCCGGTGGCCCAAGCCAGGAGGTTTGTAAGTGTGCCGGAGATTGTCAGAATGTCGCCGCCTGCCGGTTCGGTTTGTCCTTCACCGTCAGGCTGAAAGTCCGTGTGGGCGTCTGTTGGGACAGCACGCACGTAATGGCCGTCCCGGCTCTCCCAAGTAGTTAACACATCCTGCAGGATGCGGGCTGCGGCTGGCTGGGGTATGTCCTGGATGGTTGCTCCGGTGTTGAGGTCGATGGCATGCAGCCATAGTTCGCGGGCCCGCATCCAAATAGTCTCGGAAACGAGAATCATGCGTCCTTGCGCGTTCTTTACCTTGTAGATCCAGCGATCGTCGGGAAGATTTGTCCAGGCTTCGTCGAGCTGTGCGGCCTCCTGCGAGGAAAGCCGGGTAAGACTCGTGTGGGAGAGTGTCGACCCGAGGTCGATCTCATCCGCCCGTGACTCAGGCGATTCGTACATCGGATTCTCGATCCCTGTCTGCGCCCACTGGACCAACCGGGCAAGTGCTCGGGCGTTGTAGCCGATGTGCGCGATGACGTGCGCCCGGGTCCATCCGGGCAGGAGCGATTCGCCCTGAAGGTCCTCGGGGTCCAGATCGCGGATCAGCCGGTCAAAGCTTGCCTGTCCGTCGCGCGCGATGGCGAGATCCAATGCGATCGTTGTGGCTGGTTCTTCGGCCGGGTCTGCATCCGATAGCGAACGCGTTGAACTTTTTACTTCGTGCATCGTTGATCCTTTTTGTTGTGTGCGTTTGGGTTGGGATATTCGGTTGTCAGTTGGTGACCGACAGGAGCTGCAATTCAGGTGTCGAATTCTTAAGCGCTTCCCGGGCGTCATAGCTCAGCCGGCCGCCAAGAATCGTGGCCACGACGTCGATCTCGGCGATGTTGCGGGCCGTCAGTGGCGATTCAGAGAACACCGTGAAATCGGCGAGTTTGCCGCGTTCCAGCGTGCCCTTGTCCCGGAATTGACCGGTGGCGCGGGCAGCCCACTCTGTGTGCGCTCGGAGTGCTTCCTCAGGGGTGATGGCCTCCCCTGCGGCGAAAGGCATGCCTTTGTCCGTCCGCCGGTCAACGGCTGATTGCATGCCCCTGCGCAGGTTGTTATCTGCTACCGGCAGGTCGGAAGATCCTGCGAGAAGGGCTCCCGCGTCGATAACGGACCGGCCCCTGTACAGCCAGGATTCCCGGTCGGGCCCAACCAGGGTCACAATCTGATCGCCTAAGGGACCAATGAATCCTGCTTGGGGGGCCACTGCGATGCCGAGAATACCGGCGCGAACGACTTGGTCCGGGCGGGACATGCCGAAATGCTCGATGCGGCAAGGTGCTTCGCGGCGGCCGTATCTGTCCTGCGCCTCCTCAATGAGGTCCATTGCCAGGTCGATGGCTACATCGCCAATGGCGTGCAGCGCCAGGGGCCACCCGGCACGGTAGGCACTCAAGGCGCGCTCCTGGTAAGTGCCTGGTTTGTCCAAGAGGTAGCCGGTGTTGTGATCGTGTCCGCAGAAGGATTCGGTTACTGCAGCGGTTGCTCCCAGCAGGGAGCCGTCAAGGAAGACTTTGACGTGTCCGAACCGGACGTAATCATCTCCGAAGCCGTAACGAACTCCCAAGCCCAGTCCAAGACCTGCTCCTTGATGGTGGAAATCGGCGGGATGCCCCGTTATGGGTTGCAGCGCGTCCATGGCGGGCATCAGCTGTGCGCGTGCATGAAGATGACCGGTTTCGGCGGCGGTCTGGTACGCAGCAACCTCGACAGGGCTGTGGCCGATCCAGCCGCCGCCGATGCCGGCTTCGGTGAAGCTGGTTATCCCTTGTGCCGCGTATCGTTCGGTTGCGGCATCCAAGGCCCTAACGATTCTCTCGGTGGAATACGGAAGTAGCAGTGCCTGCACCAATCCCTGTGCTGCTTCTTCCAAGACACCGGTAGGATTTCCGTCGGCGTCCCGCACCACAATCCCTCCTGCCGGGTCCTGGAAGGTCGGATGCGATGCCCCGAACAGGTCCAGCGTGGCGCTGTTAGTGATTGATGAATGTCCGGAAGCGTGCCGAAGGTACAGCGGGCGATTACCAGTTATGTCATCAATACGTCCTATGTCAGGGAAGAGTCCCCCATGGTGGGCTTGGTTGAAACCCGTACCGTGAACCCAAGCCTCGGCATCACCGGACAGACGTTCTACTTCAGCCTCGATCTTGGCGTAAACGTCTTCGAGTCCCCTGCACCCGCTCAGGTCCACCGCATCCAGGCCCAAACCCCACCATGTTGTGTGGCAGTGGGCGTCGATAAGGCCCGGGGTAATACACGCATCACCGAAATCAAGGCTCCGCTCCGCCTCCATGCTTGCGATTTCGTCATCAAAGCCAACGATCCGTTCGCCTATGACTCCGACAGCCGTCGCAATGGGCCGGTCGGGGTCCATGGTGCGAATCTCGTTCGCCCGGACAAGAAGGTCGAGCTTCATGGTGAAGTTCCTTTCTGGGGACCACTCTCGTCTTTACTGTGATGAGAGTGACCGTTCTTTAGACGAGTGCCAGCTCGGACTTGTCAGCATTGGGCGGCCCTATCGGCAGCTAGCCAAGTGGGTTCCTGCGCGACGAGCGGGCCCGGTCTGAGGTGGCAATCGTGGCGACTGCCCAAGCCGTCCTTGTTAGTGCTTGAAGCCGGGCAGATTCACGCTGAAACGGGGTGCGATCGCACCAGMCGAAGCGGTAATGATCGAGATGAGTACAAGCATCGCGGCGGCGGGCCACCAGTGATTCCCGGCGGCGGCAACTACACCCGTGACGATCAAGGGGACAAAGCCCGCCACCATGGCTGAGGTGTTGTTTGCAACAGCCACACCCGTAAAGCGGGTCTTGGCTTCAAACAGGCCCGTCAGAACCGCGCCGGTGCCGGCGTAGGGGAAGGAGAGAGTCGATACTGCAAGGACCATGGCGATTACGACAAGAACAGGATTACCTGAGGTGAGCAGCAGGAACGCAGGAACGGCTACCACTGCGGAGGCAATACCGCCCCACAGTATGACCCGGCTTGAGCCATATTTAGCGCCAAGGCGTCCGCTCCAGACAATGACAAAGATTTCTACTACTGCGGCGGCGATAGTGCCAAGCAACATCAGGGTTGACGGGTACTTGAGGACGTTCACTCCGTACCAGACGCAGAACGTAGTGACCAGATAGAAGCCGCCCATGCCAAGTAGGCACGAAGCCATACCGATCAAGAGCTGTCGCCAAGAGTGCACAAAGGTGGTGCGGACAGGGGTCTGCTCAATTTCGCCGGCTTCTTCGATTTGGCGGAACACTGGCGACTCTTCGAGCTTGCTGCGGATGTAAATGGCAATGAGCAACAGGGGCAGGGAAATGAGGAACGGGATACGCCAGCCCCACGCGTCAAAGTTTTCTTTGGTGAAGAGGATCGTGACCAGGAAGAACCCTCCGGAAGAGAGTATCGTCCCGATGGGGGAACCAATCAGTGGAATCACGGCGTACCGGGCTCGAAGGTGTAACGGCGAGTTTTCTACCACCAGGGTCAGGGCCCCTGACCACTCTCCACCGACAAAGAGGCCCTGTACTACCCGCAACAACACGAGCAGAATTGGAGCGGCAATACCGATTGCGGCGTAAGTCGGCAGCACCCCGATAAGACCAGTAATCATGCCAATGCCAATGATCGTGATCATCAGGGTCTTGCGGCGCCCGATCCGGTCGCCCATGCTGCCGAAGATGATTCCGCCGAGGGGTCTGGCAGCAACGCCAACCCCAAAGGTGGCGAACGAGGCCAAAGCCGCCGCGGTCGGGTTGCCGCTTGTGAAGTACTGAACGTTGAACACCAGTGCCGCTGCGGCACTGAAAAGGAAAAAGTCGTAGTACTCAAGTGCGGAGCCGATCAATGCGCCCAACGCGACCTTGTTCGCGTCTTTCCTGCTCAGCTCTTTGACGGCATGTTGCTCAATATTCGCCGTCTCTAATGTCTCACTCATTGTCTTCTCCGTTGATGCGTGATCCGGTTTACGTTTATGTGAATCTTCCGCAAACATCTTGTTCAATGAGGTTCTCAGGAGTTACGGCCATTTTCGCACAGCATTCACCTCGATTTTTTTGGTGAAAAAAGTGCATATGCACATATCGTGAGAAGCATGGACATGAACCAACCCCGGCTTAGCGGTGGTCCGGAGCCCCACGATTCCATGCGCTGGCAGGAGCTTCTGGACGAGCTCGACGTTGAGGAGCTCACCGAGGCGTTTCTTTCCCGAATTATCGCAATCCCCGGTTACGACCCTGCCCCGATCCCCCTTTCCGAGATACGGCGGACGGGGCGGCTGGCCTTCGAGGCCATGGTTACCGGCCTACGTGAAGGTGGGCTTCATGAGGCAGTTGCTGTAGCCGCTGATGTCGGGGTCTCCCGAGCACGAGCGGGAATCCCCATCACCTCATTGATGTCAGCTATCCGCCTTGATTACAACGTCCTTTGGGAGGCCCTTATCAGGGTTGCAACACCGGAGGATGCAACCCTGGTGGTTCGTCACACCTGGATTGTGCTCGACACCGTCGACGAATACGCGGGACAGACTCAGCGGGCATTCATCGCAGAACGGGAGCGTATGCAGGACGAAGCATTTTCCGTACGGCAGGGCCTGCTGGCGGAACTCTTCCAGACATCCGAAATGACGGACGAACAGCTGCGCACCATCGCCAGTGAGCTTGAGATTTCCCCTGCCGTCCCCCTGATAGTGGTAGGTGCCGAGCCCGATGAGATGCCTGCCCTGAGGGTCTTTATCGCCGAAGCCGAACGCGCAGGCAGAAACGTGTTCACCCATCACCGTGGTGACGCACTCATTGCGTTCACAACGCAACTCGGAGGCACAGATCCCAAGCGCGATGCGTTCCGACGCAATCTACTCACCATCAGAGTCGGACTTACCGATGCTGATACGGGCCTCCGGGGTCTACGTCAAGCAGCAAACATCGCCCGAGATCTCGCTAGGGTGTTCCGAAGCGATGAACATGGTGCAATGACTTGGAAGCGGGGCTGGGCCAGACTTGCCAACCGGAGCCTAATACTGGCAGGGCACCCGGTCCTAACAGACGTCACAGCAGCTCTTTCAAGCTGCACTAGGGCGGAACGTAGCCGTTTGGAAGAGTCCGTTCGCAGCTACCTCCGTACAGGCAGCGTCGGAGACTCGGCAGTAGAGCTTTTTTGTCATCGGAATACGTTGACAAACCGTCTACGTCGATTCGCGGAAATCACAGGGATCGATCCTACCGTCCCACAGGACGCTGCGCGCCTCGTCGTCGGGTGGGCATGAAGAGCTTCTGCCCGATAAAGCATGTCCTTGCCTCTACCGCCAGGCCGAAATTCTGGTTATTGCGCCCTGATCCGACGCGCCTAGCGACGTACTTCCCCAGCCTGACGGAAGGGCACTTATGGTCGATGTGGTCGGCCCCGCCGTGCGCGCCCCCACAAGCGTGCGGACTCTGAATGATCGTCGACCTTGGAAAGGGCCGGCATCCGCGCCGGACACTCCCCCATTTAGTCGTAGTTACGCGTCGACGACACCGAAGAGACCTCCCCCAAAGCGCCCGGTCGCCCGTGGCGGCTGGGCTCTCGCCTCGCTGCGGCCCTGCAGACGGAGCGCCTGCGAACTGGCGTCATATCGTCCGGGCCATTACACGCGATGAGTAGATGTAGGCCGAAGAAGTGGAAGGAAATGGCTGTGATCAGTCTTTATAAAGGAGATTTAAGTGTGGACAATACCCACACCCCCTTTGGCCTAACAAAGCTCTCCTGAGTCAACCCTCTAAACTCCGACTTCGAGCCACAACCAAGAACTTTGACACAGGATCTCGAAGTCATGTTGCGTTCAGTCCCTCTATCCATAAAGGGGTGTAGGACAACAACGTCCTCCCGGACGAACAAGAAAGGAACGCATAGCCGGCAGCTCACAGCAAGCGGAGGGCGCACCAGCCAAACCCCAGAACCCGCTCCCCACAACTGAACAGGCCAACCGGCGACCAGGCACAAGCCGGCACCACACATCAGAGACTCGTGTCAACAATTGTCAACACTTAAAAGCAAAACCCCCTCTGACGAGGGGGTATGCCGTGCCCGAGGTGGGACTCGAAGGGGATTCCACGCCTTGCGAAGACTGGGAAGTGGCGGAAACATGCGGAATCCGGGGCAGTCCGGCGGCTATACGGGGAAGTCCGGGGCGGAAAGTGTGGACAGTGTCCACACGTTCCTTTTGCTTATACGGTTAGCCGTCAGGGCGACGCCTATCATCTGGGACACGCAACGCACAGCCCGGCACGCAACCTGTCCACGCTGGCGCCCGGAATAGCAGACCAGCGCTGAGCAAGACAGCTTCATTAGCTTTCCCCCTTTCACGCATCCATGTCACGGCGACGAGCGAGCAACATGACAACGCGGGAAACTTTCAGACCCATCCCGCGTACTAGCTGGATTTGAATTGATAGCACCACCCCTAGCAGTCAACTGCTCCTTGGCTAGACGGTGTGAAGAATGCTGCCTTCACAGCGGAACGTCACGAACGGTAAGGGAGAGCCATTGCGGGGAGAATCCGTGGAGTACCCGCAGCGGTCTGACAGAGAACGTCCGAACGAACAAAAGACGGTGGCTGCAAACCCTTCTCGGCACGCGCCGCTCGACCCTAGGTTTTTGTGCTTTAGGAAGGCTGACCTCTCATCAGGCCCGTGCGAGCAGCCGACGCGGAGGTGCAAAAGTCGTTCATCGGATTCGTTCCGAGACCGCGACGCCACCAGCCCCTGCCCACCTGACAACGGGAGATCCGACGGAGCCGGCGCTGGGCGACACGAAAGAAAACCTGCTCCCGCAAAGCTAGTTTTACCCAAGAAAGGCTATAGATTTGTGCGGGCTCTATACGCGTCGAGCCCTCAGATCAGGGGGAATTAGCAGTGCGCATTCACGAAGTTCAGATCGAGAACTTCAGGGGTATCAAGAATCTCACGTGGCGCCCGCAGGAAGGCATCACGGCTCTGGTTGGTCCCGGCGACTCGGGCAAGACGACCATCCTGGACGCGGTGGGTCTACTGTTTTCCCCACGTTGGAGCCATGCCTTCACCGACAACGACTTCTTCGGACAATCTATCGACTCCGGCGGCTTCCTAATTCAGGCCACAGTTGTGGATCCCCCCGCGGAGCTACTCAGCTTTGATGCCTTCATGCCGTACATACGAGGCGTCGATCAGCTCTCGGGTGCCATCGTTGATGAGCCCGATACCGAACGGCCCGCACTGACAGTTGAGCTCAGAGTGGATCGGTTCCTAGAACCCGTTTGGCAGGTGATTGCTGATCGGCAGGAAGTCCCTGGCGTGCTTCGGGCATCCCACCGAGACGCATTCGGTGTTGTGAGGGTGACGAGCGACAACGTCGCGGATCTTCGGTGGTCCCGAAATTCTGCTTTGCTCCGAATGACAGGTTCAGAGGATAAGCGTCCCACCGCTCACGCCCTCCTTGAGGCCTCAAGGGCAGCCAAACACGCTTCGGCCAGTGCATTCGGAGAGCTTGACAGCATAACTGCAAGAATTCAGGCCGAAGCCCGGCTACTGCGCGGCATAGCTCCAACAGCGACGTTAGTTGCAGCGTTGAATGCAGACTCCATGCAACTGAAGGAAGGATCCGTCTCCCTGCACAGCGAGGGTGTTCCGCTTGAACGGCATGGTTTGGGGTCGCGGCGACTCACTGGAGTGGGCGTCCAGCTTTCGGGAGCTCAAAATGCCCGCGTACTCCTACTTGATGAACTAGAAGCCGGTCTTGAGCCCTTCCGCATTCGACACCTCCTGCGAGCACTACAAACCCGAGTTTCTGACGAATCCTTCCTCACCCAGGTTGTGGTCACAACGCATTCTCCGGTCGTACTTCGGGAGCTGAGCCACTCAAACTTGAATGTAGTCAGGACTGCCCCGCCTGGCCAAACCCAGGCAACGACTCCGGGACCAGCTTTTCAAGGGGCGCTGAGAAAGAATGCAGAATCATTTCTAGCTCCCAACGTTCTGATCTGCGAGGGCGCCACGGAGGCTGGCTTCGCTCGGGGAGTCTATGCTCATGCTGAGGAATCAAACCCCCAACTGATCACGGCGGTGGCAACTGCGGACGCAGGCGGAGAAGCATCTCTTGTCTCTCACGCGACAGCATTCGCTGAACTGGGCTATCGCACCGCCGTGTTCTGCGATTACGACACAAAACTGGATCTTTCAAGACTGCCCTCCACCACAACACTAATCCGGTGTGACGATTCGAAATGTACAGAGCAGCAAGTAATCGGAGCACTCTCCCAAGATGGCCTCCGGCTTGTCCTTGAACACGGTCTCGCCAATTCAACGCTGCAATCGGTTGTGGACGCCTTGGTAAGCAGGGGTTGCAGCAGTTCAATCGTAGAAATGATCCGCGAGCGGAATCCTCTCCGTCCAGGTGAGCTGACACTGGCAAGAAATGCCCTCTGGCAACTGGCCAAGAAGGAGGGCACAAAGTGGTTCAAATCCACAACGGGCGGTGAGATCCTTGCGGAAATTGCCCTTAGGGATAGAGATGCCGTCCGACCAAATTCCGATGCAGAGAAAATAGTCAGCAAGCTCTTAGTTTGGGGCACGGGTGCCTGACAGCCTCGACCTCGCTGACCTTGGGACAGGTAGCGTCATAGCCCCGGCCGGTCACGGCAAGACTTACTCCATCGCGCGGACCATAGCTGACCATCCTGAGCTTCGCTTGTTGGTTCTCACGCATACGAATGCCGGAATTGCGGCGATCAAGCGTCAGGTCAAAGCTCATGGGGCGGGTCACGTCCGCATCGAGACGATCTCGGCATTTTGCCTCAAGTTAGTGCGCTCTTTTCCGGGCCGGGCTGAATGGCACACCGATCAAGAACCTGATTTTGCGCAAGTGCAGCCTGCCGCATTGAGGGCACTGCGAAGCAGTACCATTCTGGAAGTCGTAGCGTTGGGCTACGACCTCCTGATCGTTGATGAGTATCAGGACTGCAGCATCGAACAGACCATGGTCATCGAGCTGTTGGCAGGCGTACTACGGACGGTCGTTCTGGGCGATCCTTTGCAGGCGATCTTCGACTTCGGCGCCACTCCTTCTGTTGCATGGACGGGCTCGACCACTGTTCTGCCCCAACTGGCGTCGTTGAGCACTCCCCACCGCTGGAAGCACACAAATCCCCGCCTCGGAGAGTGGCTACTGCATTGCCGCCAGGAGATGCTCGCCGGCCGAAGGCCAGGACCTAACACACCGCACCCATTCGAAGTTGCATCACTAGATCGCGGTGCTGCTCAAGGTGGGCTTGCGGGCCTAATACCCCGACAAGGCACCACGGCCATCATCTCTCCAGACCCAGCCAACCCCACCGCTCTTCATAACATTGCGCGTTCCTACAAAGGTAAGGTGCGGGTTGCTGAAAAAACTGACCTTTCGGAGCTACGGGCCATAGCCAGCTTCATCGACCGAACATCAGACAGGGCTGCAGTACTCGTTAGACTGATCGAATTTGCCTCGAGTACAAGGACAGCGGTGACCACATCCGTAGTCCAGAACTTGAAGAAAAATCTCAAGTCGAAAGGGGCGGCAAGCCGGTCAAAACAGCCGGTTGTTGTCGCCGCAACAACGTACCTTGAGGACGGAAGCGCACGCGCAGCGATGACCTTCTTCAGACACCTCATCAGCTCTGAACAGGGCCACACGTATAGACCCCAACTGCAAAAGCTGTTCGTCAAGGTCTTGTCCATGAGCATTGCCGACCCAGAACCTGCACTTGAAGTCAATGCTGCCCAGCTGATCGACCGGAATAATCATCGTTCCTCATGGGCGCCCTTCGGAACAGTTGTTGGCACGACGCTTAGGCTGAAAGGGCTCGAGTTCGACAACGTGATTGTTCTCGATCCAAGAACCATCTCTGCACACAACCATCTGTACGTCGCACTGAGCCGACCGACGAAACGGTTGATCTTCGCGAATGCAAGCTGAGCTTGACACCCTCTTGGGATACGAAACCGGCGCAAGGAACTTCCACTCTTYTTTTCCGTGCCGTCCTCATCAGGGCGGCCAATGGCTGATTGCCGCCCGATCCTGGGGTTATCACCCAAGAACTAGTCACAGTTCAAGCGGAGCCCCGGGCGGAAACTCGACGGACGGCCCCCACGTTATCGAGAAGATCGCGGTTGACACCGATCTCGACATCGAGGCCGGCTTGTGATGAGTTGTTGGACCTACCAAAACGACGGTAATACTGGAACAGTCTTTGAGCCGGCCCTACTCAGCCAAAACTTGAAGTACGTGGCCCCACTGTCTTTCCGGGGAACACCGCGAGGCCACCGCAATGATGCAGCCAGAAGATGTAGTTGCACCGGCTACTCGACCTCCTAGTGGTTCTGAGCGGCCGCACGTGCGGCCGCAGAGTCCTTGAGGCGTTGCAGTTCGGCTTTGGACTGATAAACGCCACGAATGATGTGATCCAAGAATGTGAGCACACCGTCAGCATCAGATGCGTCGACGTCAACCGTGAAGTCTCCGTGGGCCATATCGTTACCGAACACCCTTATTGTGTGCGCCGTCTCTTTTGCAAAAGCGTCTATGAGACCCGCACCATGCATGGCATCGATCTTCTTGAATAGATTTCCAGCCGTAATTCCGTGGTCCTTTGCAATGGATTCAATTACGGCCCGGGCCATCAAGATGGAAGACATCAAGGCATTGATGCTCCGGCACTTGTGTGCTTCCGACGCTGGCCGTGCCACATGGTCCGGAACGTCAGGATAATGCTGCCCCTTGACGAAAGATGGTGACCACTCGTCTGGTTGGTTCTGATCCCACCAATTCCGCGTCTGGCCGGTATCGGAAGGGTGAGTAGGGTGCTGGCCATTATGGGTGGTCCCAATGTTGAGCCGTTGGCAGGAGTCACACTTAAATGCGCTGTCATACCATCCAGTTGGCGAACCCACAGAATCAGGCGTCCAGTGTCCGCCGCCGTAGGTAGTCATGTGCGTATAGGTTCCACACCGGCCACAAATTGCGTTTGCCATCTAGGTTCTCCATCTTCCATTGGTTGGCTCAATGAAAAACTTACTATGCAGTCCTGACAAGTAACTTCGAAACATGCATCAACGGCACGAGCCGAGCCAGCTCTCATGTGGGTAGCCTGCGGCCCAGCCGCCGTCTGCAGCCACCACCCAGAAACCGACGCCGCCTCCAAATGAGCCTTCCCGACAATGTAGGCTTCAAGACCCCTTCTTGGCGCCTACAGGGACTCGATCCATAGCGGTGGCCTCATCCCAGAGCTTCTGGTATTGATCCCGGATCAGCGCCGAGCTGGCCTTCTCAAGGGTAGTGACCACACCGAAGCGCGTTGCTATCGAGTTCAGGCTCGATCCCAAGACGTACACGCTCCCGTCCTTTGGGATGGCAAACCGATCATGCAAAATGCCCTTCGCCGCGGTTCGAATTTCGAGGTGCTGGGCAGCTTCCAAAATCAACCCAAACGCGGCTTTCTTCGCTTCAAGATCCTTCGAACCTGTGAGGATACGACTGACCGTGTTGAACTTCGCCACCACTGCAAGCTGATCGAGGTCCAGGTAGGGGTCGACGATCATGCAGTCTTCGAGACTAGTAATTTTGGTCATCAACTGGGCATAGGCAAAGGGGTTATCAGGATCAATGACGATCTCCAACGTTGACTCCGCTGTTGGAGCAGACTGCGGCGAACTTGCCTCGCGCAGGACAGCCCGACCAACCTCAGTCAAAGCAACCACGTCCTTGGATTTGGTTACCCAGCCAAGGCGGGTCAGAAACGCTGACATGGCTTCTTCGGAAGACAACTGCTTGAACGAACCTGACGCCATTTGTGCTGCAATGGTGATCTGCTCAGCTATCGTCATCTTGTAGGTGGTCTTTCGATTCCAATCTTCGGCGAATGCATTCACCGCCCCGGTTGTTAGTGATGCGCCTTGGCGTGTCACAGCCTCGATGTAAGTCAGAACACGGTGAGTAGTCTCGTCCAGTATCTCCACAGATGGATCATAACCTCCTATGGCTGGGGTGGGGCGCCGATACAGCCGCCCCGGCAACCGCAGAATTAGGACACAAGCGAGAGTGACGCTGACCCCACCACGGGAAGACGTCTTCCGAGACGAGCCAAACCTTCATGGCTATTCGGAGCCCCAGGCAGTCCGGCAGTTACGAGAACAGGTGCAATTGCGGTGTGGTTACCTCATGTCCCGTATTAGAGCTAAGGTCCCCCATGCGGATCTTCCAGCCCACGTTTGCACTCATCGTAGTGGGGATCATAATGAAAAGTCTCCTGAGTCGGCCTGCCTCAGCAAAAACTACGCGACTCGCGATATTGGCTTTCCTGCGATCTGTCCGCTGTCTCAGGGCTGTGTGCGATAGTCCGCGTCGAGAAGACTAAAACTGTCAATCAAGCCGCTCAGGCAATTTCACGGCTGTAGGAGCATCGTCACCGGAATCTACGGAAAACATCGCCCTTCAAGTGTTGAGCTGGCCAGTTTAGTGAGGTTGGTGGCGGTCTTTTCACTTCTGCCGAGAAGTCCGGCCTCGTCGGCAGCGGGCTGATTGCGGCCGCGCGGTCGGATCACTCGGGGCGAGATGCGATTTGCCTAATCCGCCCAATGCCCGCAGCTACTGGACTTGAAAGGCACGCATCAATAGAACGGACATCGCGAACACTCCACCGACTGCTAGTCGTCCCGCTTCAACACGTCCCCGCTGCCGTTCTATCCTGGCTGTCGTCAGGTCGGAGTGCGGTCCTTAGTTGCACAGTGACATCCATGTGCATCTCTGACCGGATGTGCACAGCGGCCGCGAAAGTCATGGCCGGCGACGTCTCAATGGACGCCGCACAGCAGTTGGAAGGGTTGAGCGTGTTGGTTGTCGCACACGCGGAAATGAGACTCAACGAATGGCGCTGGCCTGAAATGTGGTGGTACATCCAGCGGGCCCAGCGAATCCTCAAATAGACTGCTTCACAGCCAAGCGATCATGCATACTTCCGTGCAGAAACCATGACGTTTATCCAGTCCCTGCACCTGGCTTTGACGCAAGCCGAAACCCGATCTGCCAGCCTCTCAATCTCCTCAGAGCGCTCTACCTACCGGTCCCGCAAAGCGACGACCCTTCGCTTCCTACTAAGCCGCAGCGCTTCTAGACAGGTTCTAGACACAGGGGTCTCGAAACACCGAGCCGGCTGAGCAAAGCATCGGCCCGATGCAAGCAGAACCTCAAGGGGGAACCGAAACCCTTACTGGGTTGCGGGCTTCCGCCGAAGACAAGCACTGGACTCAGTCAGGGGAAAACGGGTCTTGACTTCCGGAAAGACGATCCTCAAGGCGAAGTTGAAGGGCTGTGACTCGCTCTAGCAACTCATTTGTTCTACGAAGCCCATCTGCATCCCGTAGCTCCGTCAGCTTGCTCTTGGCAACATACAGGCTTGACTTAACGTTGCGCAGATCCGCTTCAGCCTCCCCGAAGGTGGTCTGCTCTTCTAGCATGTCCAGGCGGATCTGCGAAACGGTCAACGTTGCGTGCGCCGTGTGACGAGTATCGTTAATGCCCCTTCCGATATCCAGGCTCTCCTCGGCAGCCTGCAATGCTTCGTGAAGGTCAAAGAATCTCTGGACGCTCGCCAGCACATTAAGCGCGATAGCTTTATGCCTAGTATCGCTCCTCGACTTCGGTACAAAGTGATTCAACTCATCCTTAAGGACATCTGCCGCCTCGCCGAATCGCTCAAGGTTTCGCAGCGCCCGCGCAGATGTCATTGCAGCTCTAAGAGAGTCAATTGAACCCTTTGCTACCATATGGCGAGCCTGACCTGCCCTCTCATTTCCATCGTCCGGCTTTCCTGCCTCAAGCAATAAATTCGCCAGCGTGAGCGTCGCGGCAAAGTGCACCGATCCGCCGGGAACGCCATCAGCCGTTCGCACGGACGTGTTCACCGCACGCTCCGCGTCGGTGAACGCAGACCAGAGATCGTCTTCGTTCCGAAGGTTACGGAAACGATCCAATAGCGTCCGAGCACGCGTAGACAGAGTCACTACTAGGCCATAAGCATCGTCAAGATGTTCTTGAACATCTACGGTCCGGTCTAGAAGCTCCAAAGCATCGCTTGTCCTGTTCAGATCCGAATGAAGGTGCACGGCTTGGAGGTGTCCCGCAACGGCGGTCATCCGATCTTCCACTCCCGAGCTCCAGACCTGCGAAAAGTGATTGAAAGCCTCAGCGCGTTTACCCAAATGCCAAAGCGTCATCCCGTGCAGGTACCGAGCCGTTCTACCTCGACCCTGACCGTAGGCGTCCAACACCCTTGCCGACGCACTGAGATCAGCGAACTTGGATTGCTGCTCTCTGTTGCGTATAAAATCATCAAAGCTTTCGGACACCTGGTCCGGCGAAAGAACAACCGCTAGGGACTTTGTGAGAAGGCTCAGGCCATCCTCGCCAAAGGAGAGCGCCAATGGGGATTTTAACCGATCACGGGCGTGCTCAACGAAGAGCGAAAGAGCTCGTCTGACCATTGAGATATCCGACTCTAGCAGACGCCCGCGTAATTCAGTGGCTTTATGATTTGGAATTGCATACAGGCCCCCGGAGGAGAGTGCGATTCCATTATTAGTTATCCGAGACAAAAGTTGCGCCGCATTATCCTTATGGCCCGCAAGACTCATAAGTTCGATGCCGAGCGTTAGGTCAAAACACGGCACGGTCCCTAACACGTCAAATGCTGACGTGGGGAAACCCAAGGTAGTAGCCATTAATTACCTTCCAAGTGCATGGTCGATAGCAAAAGACTTTATGTTTGCATAAGTTCGAGGAATGTTTCTAGCAACAATCTTTGCATCATTTGCCAAATACCGAGCCAAATATTCAGCGCAGTCCTGTTCAGTCAAATCATCAAATGAAGCTTTGACCCAACTTCCCTTGGTGATATCAGCAAAGTCCTCGACACCTAGGACAAAAAGGCYGGCATTGTCGATGTCAGTTAGCTTGTGGAGTAGCTCACCCAGGGCATCCCTCTCCAGTTCCCGGTTCTGCCCGGCATTGAGGGAGAAAAGATAACGTTTCTCCGGCTGGGAGCGCACAAAGTTGACCAAGCCGTGGACATCCTCTTGCGCAGAGCCAGATCCATCACAAGGAACTTCGAGCGATTTAGACCAAATAGCAATTTGCTCAGTGATACTCGTAAGGCCAAAGGGGTCTAAGGTATTTGATGAGAGAACATTCCAGCCTTCGCTTCTGAAATGGCAATCTACTGCATGCTTCAAATCAATGCCACCAGTAAGATCTTCTGAGTCGACCAACAGTACTGGCTCCCCATTCTTGACGTACTCCACAATGCTACTTAGAGTGGCGCGATTACTAATGAGGCGCGCATACGCATTTTCGCGATCTATTATGGCCGCAGCTTGCGGGGTCGCATGTTCGCTGTCACGTCTTGCAGGCTTGTTGGAAAGCCGGATCTGCCGATTGAAGTGGTAATGCCTATTGAATCCCGTCCGTGAAAGTATCTCGGATTCCGTTAGAACCATCTGCCGTTGCAGCTTCGTCGCAATCCACTCTTTAACCCTAGCCACGTCGTCCTCTTGCATGGAACTGGGGGACATTAAGTTCACCACGATCTGTATACCCCCTTCTTCCTCGAAGAGGTCCACACTCCGGACGCATTCGTGCTTGAGCCAATGGGCCGAAGATTCGTGATTTAGAGGGCGCATCGGATTTGCAGGGGGGACACGCTCGTAGTGTAAATCCAGTTCGTCGGCCATGAGTAGGAGAGCTGCCAGAAGTTTCAGTTTTACGGGCTTGTTCATAAACGAGGCCTCAGGCTCCGTAATGGATGCCACTGTTGCCTGGTAAGTGTCAGTTCCGTGCGCTAGCACTAAGCGAGCAATAGCCTCGGGGGCGGCAATCTCATTGGTCGGGAGTCCTAAGTCAAGTTGTCGCTGAAGCACGAGGTGCTCCGAGCGTTGCGCATGCGTCCGTCGAACTGTTTGAGGATCAGCGATTGTCCTGTCGCCGGGGTCGAAAATATTTGCACGCTCATCCTGCATGCCGACGTCGTGGAGCCATGCTGCGGCCGACAAAAGATATCTTTCCCGCAGATCCAATTTGAGGCTTGGTGGCAGATCTCGAAGGGTGGCTAACTTTTCGGCATATTCTGCTACACGCCTCGAATGATTTGGGCCGTGATCCGTAAAATCTGGCAACGCGACATTCGCCCAATGTGCTTGGACGGAGCCTCTTATTTTTTCTAAAGAGTTCGCAAGATGCGCGTATTGTGCATCCGCCCTAAGATCCTCGATTAGACTTTCCAAGCTCGCGCCTCCCAGTGCTAGTCTCGCGAGATTAGCACAGAAAAGCGGGCACGCGTTCTGGACACAGGTAGGAGTGCCTGAACGCGCCAGACAGCCCTTGCCCCCTCGTCATTCCGTCGTCGTAAATCGGAGGAGTGACCAGATTCGGCATGCTGGCAGACATCCTGACGAACCTGTGCCAACCGACCGTTGGCAGTGCCTACTGGTCTGGCGTCCTTCTGGGACGCGGACGAATCAAAGTAGACCGGACAGTAGTCGCGCTGAACTGGGCTTCGACACACGAGAGCACTGGACAGATGGTCCAATTTATGGCGGGAGTTGAACGTTACGAGGGCGTCTGACGAGCCAATATTTACTTGCGCGAATCGGTTCAGCCTTCTCGCAGCGAGACGAATCAACGATCGCGCTCGGGCGCAGACCTACCGAGATTCGAGCCGATAACGGGGCATAAGTCGGGACTGGAAGCAGCCCGCGGCCGAACCGGCGAAGAAATCCCGCCAAGCGATGGCACATACCGAAGAATGTGGCAGCTCACGTCATGGCGCCGTGCATCAGGCTGCCCATGAATAGGCAGAAGCAACAACGCTGTTTGTCATTCTGATATCCCGATCATCGCTCGACGGTACTCCGGCCTAACCAGGGCGCTGACGCGACGGACCCGGTCCCCCGAGTTGCACTTCGGCCCCTATCAGAACGGCCCACAAGACCAAAGACGCAACGCACGCGCAAAGGAAAAGGACAATGAATGCGCTCACCATCAAAGACCCAGCGGACCTGCTCAGCTTCATCGGGCACACCCTAGGGTTCTGGCCCCAAGAGAGTCTGGTCTGCATCACCCTGGACAAAGGCAAGGTCGGCGCCACCCTCCGCATCGACCTCCCCCGCCAACCCGGAACAGAACTCCCCTACGCCCGCACCGTCAGCAGCTACCTCACCAGCGACACCAGCACGACGAGCATCGTCTTCGCCCTCTACACCTCCCAGCACTGCCAACCAGGCCAACCCAAACCACACGCAGCCACCATCGCCGCACTCACCGGAGTCCTCGCCCAAAACGGCATCACCATCCGCGACGGAGTCTTCGTCAGCGACGAAACCTACTCCCCCTACGACAGCGAACCCGGCCAAGACATCAGCCTGCCCATCAGCACCACCCAATACAGCCGCGTCAACGCCGAATTCATCTACCGCGGCAGCACCATAGAACCCACCAACCGCATCATCCTCCCGACGCCGACCCACGAAGAAGACCACGCTACCGCCGTTGAAAACTGCATGAACTCCATTCGAGCCCAGGCACCCCATCAAGCGGCACTACAAGCAAGCCAACTCTGGACAAACATGCTCGACAGCAACGACTTCCCCACCGACGAAGACTGCACCACACTCATCGCCTACTTCCAACTCCCCCACATCCGCGACCGGCTCATGGCAGACATCCCTGGCATCAACGAACCACCACAACACCTCCTCTTCGCCCAAACCGAGACCGCGCCCAAATGGCCCCGCGTCGAATGGGCCCAACAACTCCTCATCCACGCCTACACCAGAACCAGCCCACAACACGCAGCACCAATCCTCACCACCATCGGCTACATCAACTGGTGGGAAGGCCGAGGCTCCAAAGCACACCAATACCTCCAACTCGCCCTCGACATCGACCCCAGCTACCGCTTCGCGCGGCTCACCGACCAAATGCTCGGCGCCGGCATCATCGCCGGCTGGAACACCAACAAAAACACCGCCTACCGGAACAACCTCGACATGCCATGACCTGGGCTGATTCCACTGAAGTACCCCCATCTGCAGCTCACGAATGAGCACTCGAGCAAAGGTCCATCCCTGACGACCGACTTGGACCAGCTAGTCATGACCAGAAACCTGGGGTGCCCGCCGACCATAGAGTCCTACCGTATGGTCCTAGTTGGCAGGACTAGCAACCACTTCTCGCGCTGGCATCCATGAAGTGGCAGTACCGTTACTCGTTGGCATCAGGCTTCCCTCGCTGACGAACTGCCTCGCCTGAGCATCTCCGTCCGGCGCCCACCAGCCGCTGGTTGGGCAATGATCTCCCGTACGGATGGTGCTGATGAGCCCGGATCCACTCCTTCGTTTGCTGCTGATAAGGCTTCTTTTCTTCATACCAACTCCTACGCATCTGGTGACCTTTAGTCAACTCTGATGACTAGCAGTAAACCATAGTTGGAATTTCGTGCGCATAAAGCAGAAGTTTCAGCCCTGTTACTTCTCTTCTCTCCGCTCCGCGCTTCTTAGACAGCTCAGAAATTCGTCCACTGCTGGCGCAGTACCGGCGCTCCGGGCAGCGAAGAGAGACGTCTGCGGGTGCCCGGTGATGGGCTTGGCGACTACGCCAGGCATCTGGAAACGACGAACGGACTCGGGAAGGATCGACAGCCCAAGTCCTGCTGCGACCAGGCCGAGGACGGTTTCTTGGTGGATGGTTTGTTGGACCACGTTCGGGGACACCCCTTCCTTGTTGAAGAGGTTGAGGACGCATGCAACAAACCCAGGCATGAGGCGGTACGGGAACAGGATCATTGGCTCCCCTTGGAAATCCTGGGGTCGGATCTCCGCGCGCGATGCCAGCGGGTGGGCCTCGGGCACGACTGCAACCAGCGCCTCGGTGCTGACCCGTTCCAGCATCAAGCCTGGTACCTCACCGGGGTCGCGGAGCACACCCAGGTCCAGCGCGCCATCGAGCAGCTGTTCCACTTGCTCCCCGCTGGTGAGTGGGGAAAGAACCAGCTCCACGCGGGGCCGGCGTTCCCTGAACGTTCTAATCGCTTGCGGGATGGTGCTGTAACTGGCAGAGCTCACGAATCCGACCCTGATCCGGCCACTAAGTCCTGCAGCCACACTGGCAACATCGCCGGCGGCGTCGTCCAGTTCTGTCACGGCGTCCTGGATCCGTCTCCTGAACGCTTCTCCCGCTGGGGTGAGCGTGACGCGACGGGTGGTCCGATCGAACAGCTGGACGCCCAGCTCTGTCTCCAGCCTGCGGATAGCCACAGTCAACGGCGGCTGGGTTAGGTGCAGGCGTTCGGCGGCGCGACCGAAATGAAGCTCGTCCGCGACAACGAGGAAGTACCGCAACTGCCTGAGTTCCATGGGCAATTCTTTCGATCGACGATAACAATTCCAATAAAAATGATATTGGACGCACCGCCCTGAATGGTGGGTAACTGATTGCAGCAAAAAACTCAGCAACCACCCGCTATCACAGGAGTATCGTCCATGGAATCGTTCGAATACGTCGTTGTCGGAGCCGGGCTCTCCGGCTCAGCTGCCGCATGGCATCTGGCTGCCCGAGGACACGAGGTGGCCCTGCTGGAGAGGGCCACCCCGGCCAATGACGCTGGCAGTTCCCACGGCTCGGCCCGGATCTTCCGTTATGCATACCCGGACGAGTTCTACACTTCGCTGGTCCAGGTGGCCGCGGCCGGTTGGGACGAACTCGCCCGCCTGTCCGGCAAGCAACTGATCACACCTCACGGCGCGGTGGACTACGGTTCCGTGCGCCGGCCGGAGCGGCTCGCGGCCGTACTCGAGACACGTGGGATTGACCACGAACTGCTGACGGCCAAGGAAGCCCAGGACCGCTGGGGCCAGATCTCCTTCGACACCGACGTGCTGTGGCACCCAAGCGCCGGCGTGATCGACGCGCACGAGTCGGTCGCCACCATGGTGAACCAGGCTGTGGCCCACGGGGCTGCAGTGCACACCAACTGGGAAGTTGCCTGCATCACCGAATCTGCGGGCTCCTACACTCTCACATCCATAGATGGACGCTCGATCCAGGCAGCAAACGTCGTCGTCGCGGCAGGCGGTTGGCTCCCCAAGCTGTTGGGGTCGTTGTCCCTGCCGGCTTCGTTCCTCGAGCACTTCCCGGAATTCGAAGTCCGGCAAGAACAGGCCTACCACTTCCCCTACGTCGACGGCACCGACCCGGCCACCTGGCCCACGTTCATTCACAAGCGAGAAGGCTGGCAGGCCTACGGCCTGCCAGGTGGTCGTGATGCAGGATTCCGGGGCCAGAAGGTCGCCGAATATAACGGCGGAAAAATTCTGCCATCGGCCGCAGAACAGGACGGATTGATCAGCGCCGAGAACCGCCGTCGTGTCATCAACTACGTCGAAAAATACCTCCCAGGCCTGGTGCCCGAACCGTACGCCGAGACCACCTGCCTGTTCACCAACACTCCGACTGAAGATTTCATCATCGACCGGGCGGATGGCATCACCATCCTCTCCCCCTGCTCCGGTCACGGCGCCAAATTCGCACCTCTTATCGGCCAGTTCGCAGCGGACCTGGCCACCGGTACCGGGACCGTCCCGGACCAGTTCCGCATCGCCGCCCAGGTCGCAAAGGCGGGAGCACACTAATGAAGAGCCTCACCAACCAGACAATCACGACGGCAGCAACGGTCACCGGGCTGCTCTCCGACATCGCCAACCTCGGCACTGACAAAGTACGTGGCGGCTATACCCGCCCCGTCTATTCAACCGCTGAACTCGACTTGCGCGAATGGTTCATCCAAGAAGCCGCCCGGCGCGGCCTTGCCGTGGAAACCGACCGCAACGGAGCCATCTGGGCCTGGTGGGATACCCCCACCAAAGATCGCAGCAACGCCCTGGTCACCGGCAGCCACCTCGACTCCGTCCCCGGCGGCGGCCCCTTCGATGGACCCCTCGGCGTGGTCTCTGCACTGGTGGCCGTCGACATCCTCAAAGCACGCGGAACCAAAACCACCCGGCCACTCGGCGTCGTCGTTTTCCCGGAAGAAGAAGGCTCCCGCTTCGGCGTCGCCTGCCTCGGCTCCCGCCTCATGACCGGCGCCATCGACCCGGACAAAGCCCGGAACCTCCGCGACCCCGACGGCAACACCTTCGCCGACACCGCCAAAGCCAACGGCCTCGACCCCCGCTTCATTGGCCGCGACGAGCTACTCCTGAGCCAGATCGGTGCGTTCGTTGAGCTGCACGTCGAACAAGGCCGAGGCCTGATCGACCTGAGCCAGCCCATCGCCATCGCCTCCTCCATCCTCGGCCACGGCCGCTGGCGCCTGAGCATCAACGGCCAAGGCAACCATGCCGGAACCACGCTGATGGCCGACCGCCACGACCCCATGGTCGCCGCCTCCCGCACCGTCGTCGCCATCCGCGACACCGCCCGCGAACAACCACACGCCCGCGCCACCGTCGGCAGGCTCCAACCCGTCCCCGGCGGAACCAACGTCATCGCCTCCCGCGTGGACTTCTGGCTCGACGTCCGCCACCCGGACGACGCCGTCACTGCGGCTGTGGTGGAAAGCATCCACACCCAAGCGCAACTGATAGCTGCGGAAGAAGGCTGCACCGTGGACCTGCACGAAGAATCGCTTAGCCCCACGGTCCACTTCGACCCCGCCCTGCAAAAGGAACTCCAAAAGGCCCTCCCCGAGGCGCCCATATTGGACACCGGCGCTGGACATGATGCAGGAGTGCTCTCCCCCCATGTCCCCACGGCCATGATCTTCGTCCGGAACCCCAGCGGCGTCTCCCACTCCCCCGAAGAGCACGTCGTGGACGAAGACGCCGAAACCGGAGCCCAGGCCCTGGCCGAAGCCCTACAAGCTCTTCTCGTCTAACGTCCCACAGGCCGACCGAGAAGTTACACGCCGGAAACATTCGCTTGATGAATGCGTAACGGAATCAGCGTTTACTAGCAGTTACCACCGTTTCCCAACAAGAATTTAGGAATCCCGCATGTCTACTCAAATTAACTTCCGTTACCTCAGCGAACCGGACATGATCGAAGCCGGTGTCGGTGACCTCGTGCGTTGCACCGATGTCATGGAAGAGGCCCTCGTCCTGCTGCGTCGAGGCGATTACCGGATGGCCGGCGAGAACGGCAATTCCCACGGCGCCATGATTACCTTTCCGGCAGCACCGGAGTTCGAGGGCATGCCGAAGGACGGCCCGGACCGCCGTTTCATGGCCATGCCGGCCTACCTTGGCGGACGTTTCGGCACGTCCGGTGTGAAGTGGTATGGCTCCAACACCGAAAACCGGACCAAGGGCCTCCCCCGCTCGATCCACGTGTTTGTCCTGAACGACCGCGACACCGGCGCCCCGTTGTCGATCATGAGCGCCAACCTCCTCAGCGCCTACCGCACCGGCGCCGTCCCCGGTGTCGGCGTCAAGCACCTGGCGAAAACCGACGCGAAGGTCGCCGCCGTCGTCGGTCCTGGCGTCATTGCCCGCTCGGTCTTGTCCACCACCTTGGCCCTGCGCCCCTCCATCGACACCCTCTACGTCAAGGGCCGCAGCACCGGCAGTACTCAAGCCTTCGTTGACTGGGCACAATCCACCTTCCCGCAGCTGACCAAGGTCGCCGCAGCCGAGACGATCGAAGACGCCATCGCCGAGGCCGACGTCGTCATGGCCACCACATCCACCGACGCCGCCGGCAGCGAAGCGTTCCCCTACTTCCCCAAGCACGCCATCAAGCCCGGCGCCCTGCTGCTCCTGCCCGCAGCGGCTCGCTTCGACGACGACTTCCTGCAGGGCGACGCCCGCCTGGTCATCGACGCCGAAGGACTCTACCGAGCCTGGCTCGAAGAGTACGGCCCCACCGCCTACCAGATCCTCGGCATCCCCGGCTCGCACTGGTTCGGCCTGCTGGAAGAAGGCAAGCTCCCCGCCTCGAAGATTGAAGAGATCGCCGACATCGCCACCGGCAAGCTCCCGGCCCGCCGCGACGACGAGGAAATCATCCTCTACTCCGTCGGTGGCATGCCCATCGAAGACGTCGCCTGGGCCACCGACCTGTACCGCACGGCCGAGGAGAAGAACATCGGCACCGTGCTGAACCTGTGGGACACCCCCGCCCTCGCCTAAGCGCCCCAAACCTGCGTGGGGGGCAGAGGTCACCTGCCCCCCACGCGCACCAATCAACCGCACCCAACAATTTGCTGCATGAAAGGGGTTTCCCATGGATTCGGGAAACGTCGCCTGGCTGCTGGTCAGCTCGGCCTTGGTTTGCTTGATGATCCCCGCCCTGGCCCTCTTCTATGGAGGCATGGTGGGCTCCCGCCGCATCCTGAACATGATGATGATGTGCTTCGGCGGCGTCAGCATCGTCGCCGTCCTCTGGGCAGCGTTTGGCTACTCCGCAGTCTTCGGCAGCTCCGTCGGCGGCCTCGGACTGATCGGCGATGTCACTCAGTTCCTCGGTTTGGAACAGCCGCTGACCGAGGACCCCAACGCCAGCCTGCCGCCGGCAATCTTCGCAGCGTTCCAACTCTTCTTCGCCGGCATCACCACCGCAATCATCGCCGGAGCCGCAGCTGGCCGCATGAAATTCGGCGCCTGGATGCTGTTTTCCGGCCTCTGGGCGACCGTTGTCTACCTRCCGGTCGCCCACTGGGTCTTCGCGCTTGACTCCGCGGACGGCAGCATCACGGGAGGTTGGATCCTCAACGACCTCAAGGCCATCGATTTCGCTGGCGGAACGGCCGTACACGTCAACGCCGGCGTAGCTGCCCTGGCCCTCTCCCTGGTCCTTGGCCGCAGCGCCGGATGGCCGAAGAGCGAACACGTCCGCCCGCACAGCCGCCCGCTGGTGCTTGTCGGTGCCGGGCTGCTCTGGGTCGGCTGGTACGGATTCAATGCAGGTTCAGCACTCGCGGCCGGCAACACCGCCGCGGTCGTCTTCCTCACCACCTCAGTGGCAGCTGCCGCTGCGCTGTTGGGCTGGATCGCCGTCGAACGCCTCCGCCGCGGCCGCGCAAGCAGCATCGGCGCAGCCTCCGGACTCGTCGCGGGGCTTGTCGCCATCACCCCCGCCTGCGGCGCAGTCAGCCCTCTGGGCGCCATCGCCATCGGAGCCATCGCCGGCGTCGTATGCTCGCTGGCCGTCGAATGGAAGTACCGCCTGGGCTACGACGATTCCCTCGACGTGGTCGGCGTCCACCTGGTTGGCGGCATCATTGGCACCCTTCTCATCGGCGTCTTCGCGACCGAAGCCGCACCCAACAAGACCGCAGGACTCCTTTATGGAGGGGGTTTCGGGCTCCTCGGAACACAGGCGCTGGCCATCGGAGCCGTGCTCGTGTACTCCTTTGTCGCTACCTGGCTCGTCGCGAAGCTCGTCCAGATGACTGTCGGCCTGCGGATCCGGCCGGAGGACGAACTGCGCGGCATCGACCTCGCAGCCCACGCCGAAGAGGCCTACCTCGTCGATGAAGAACCCGAGATGCTCGGCTCGCCCTCCAGGTCCTGATGAACATCGTCAGTTACAGCGATCTCGCCGAATCCCGCTGGATCAACGGCGGCGGCACGGTCAAGGTCATTGCCTCCGGGGCCGTCGCCAGCGACGGCACCGTCAGCATCGCCGGAAGCGACCGCTGGGATTGGCGACTCTCCATAGCCGACGTCGGGCAGCCCGGAGACTTCTCTCCGCTGCCCGGCGTCGGGCGCATCCTGACAGTTGTCGACGGCGGACCGCTTCACCTCACCATCAACGGCAAATCCCGGCTGGCTGCCACCTACCAGCCGCTGGCGTTCGACGGCGGCATCCACACCAGGGCGGCACTGCCCAAGGGGCCAGTCAGAAACCTGAATCTCATGTGCCGGAGGGGTCATGCCGGCGGCAGCGTCTCGATTATTCCGCTGCAGGAACACGTGCTGCTGCCGCATCAGGCCGCAGTCCTGCTGGAGGGTGAAGCCTTCGCAGGCGGAAACAAACTCCACAGCCTCGATACGCTTTTCGGTTCACGAAACGAAAAGGTCCTGCTGAGAGGAACCGGGACTATGGCGTTGGTGGGACTGTATGGCGCCC
This sequence comes from Paenarthrobacter sp. TAF1, assembly GCF_052113825.1. NCBI lineage: Bacteria > Bacillati > Actinomycetota > Actinomycetes > Micrococcales > Micrococcaceae > Paenarthrobacter > Paenarthrobacter sp. TAF1. The sequence goes on along the minus strand of NZ_JBFRDO010000006.1, from coordinate 18,778 downwards.
TCAGCCGCTGAAACAAATTCCTGCCGGAAGTGTCAAGGGGCGGTCACGGCCAGGAAACGGATGGGCACTTCCACCAGGCGCAGCGGCCCATGAGGTCCCTCCCCTTCAAACACCAACGAATCCCCCGGGCCGAGCTCATACTCATAGGAACCGTGGCCATAAACCATTCGACCCTCCAACATGTGGATGAACTCGGTGCCGGGGTGCTGGAACTGCGGAAACACATCCGAGGCACTGGTCAGGGTCACCAGGCTTGGCTCGATGGCCCGCTCCCGCCTCTTCAAAGAACCCAGGGAACGGTATTCGTGGCCATGCCTGGTGCCGCTCCTGACGGTGACGCTGCCTTCCCCGGCTCGTGTCAGAGTTGCTTCACGTTCAGTGTCCGCACCCTGGAACAGGGCGGTAACCGGGATATTCAAACCCTGCGCCAGCCGTTGCAAGGTGGTGAGCGAAGACGACGTACTCGCTGACTCAATCTTGGAAATCATCGCCTTCGACAAGCCTGTCCGGTTTGCGAGCTCTGCAGCGGACATCTCTGCCTGGAGCCTGTGACGCTTAACTTGCGCCGCGATCACGCCCTCCAAAGGCCCCAGGATGTCCTGCACTTCCGGGGTGGCCTCCCCTGTTTCTGGTCTTTCGGGCCGCCCATTTGTCATGAACCGAGTATAAGCACGCAGCTGGTGCAGACTGTCTTCCATACTTCACTGGCTGCAGCCAGCCCACGACCCCAAAATCGTTTAGGAGCAATCATTGAATCTCAGTCGCGGCACGATAGCTGTTCCAGCACGGCTCTCTGAAGGTTCCGGGGGTGACCCTCGCATTGCCGGGGCGAACAGACTTTCTGAGGAAGTGGTCGACCTGATCAGGCTCAGGGGCTTCGAACCGGTTGTCCTCACCGATCCCGGGTCCGAACTCGCTCCCTATTCCGGGCTTGTCCTTCCTGGTGGAGGAGACATAGACCCTGCCCGGTACGGAGGATCTGCTATTGACGTCCTTTATGACATCAATCCTGCTCAGGACGAGCTCGACTTTATGCTGACGGAACAGGCATTTAGGGCCGACATTCCGATCCTGGGCATTTGCCGAGGCGCCCAGGTTATCAACGTCGTATTCGGCGGAACATTGTTTGAAGACCTTCCTCCCACTTCCGTTGAGCATTGTCGCGTCCCTCTCGAAGAAGAGGATATGGACTTCGTGTGGCACGACGTCCATGTCGTGGAAGGTACACATCTGGCCAATGCATCCAATTCCGGCCGTTTCAGTATCGCCTCCGGACACCACCAGGGAATCCATCGTTTAGGGACTGGACTCAAAGCTTCTGCTACTGCAGAGGATGGCCTTGTGGAGGCGTTCGAGAACGCAGACGGCTCAACTGTAGGTGTTCAATGGCACCCTGAAGTGGAAGGGATGAAGCCGGCCATCCGTGACGCACCATTCCGAGTGTTTGAGGCCGCAATCTCCAGGCGGAACGCCAAGGCGCGCTTCGAAAGGAGCGGCAGAACGACTTAGCCGCAGCTGTTCCCGTATCAGTGTCCACATCGAGCCAGAGGCTCCGGCCTGTCAGTGGTCGTTTTCGTACAGCAATGCCGCGACGTCCACGGCCGAGGCGCCGCCGTCGATGGGGATGATTGCGCCGGTGAGATAAGACGCGCCCTGAGAAAGAAGGAAGGATATGACTGAGGCGACTTCCGAAGGGTCGCCGGGCCTTCGTGCCGGAACGTGTTGAGTGGCAGCGTCGTAGGCTGCCTCCAAGCTGATGTCCCGCTGTTCGGCGACCATCATCAAGGCAGTTGCCGACATCTGGGTTTTGATGAGTCCAGGACACACCAAGTTGGCGCGGATGCCCTGATGGCCGAACTCAACAGCTACGGACTGCAGCATCAGCCCAAGGCCGGCTTTCGAGGCTGCGTACCCGCTCATGAATGAACTTGCCCGGAGAGCCGCAAGGGACGCGACTCCGACAATGGAGCCTCCCCCTGGACCGAAATGTGGGAGGACTGCCCTGGTCAGGCGCGCGGCGCCTACGAGATTTGTCTCGAGCATCTCCCTCCAGCGCGAGTCAGTGGTGTCCATGAAACGCCCGGCATGGGCCACCGCAGCATTAAGGACCAGCCCGTCGATCCTGCCGAATTTTTCCATGACAATGCTGACGAGTTCATCTGTTCCCGTTTCGTCAGTCATGTCCAGGGCAATGGGGAACGCGCCGGTCGCTGCGGCTGTCTCCCCAAGCAACTGGGGTCGCCGGCCGCTGATGGCGACCTCCCAGCCGGCGTCGCGTAACTGCGCCGCGGTGGCGGCACCGATTCCTGTTCCGCCGCCGGTGACGATGGCAACGGGCTTTGAATGTTTGTCGTGGTTCATGTGGCTCGGTATTCCTGTTCTGGGGATGCCGCCGGGCTAGGCCCTGCTGCGGCGCCAAGGTGGTCGTTAATGGTGGGTTCGGAGCGGTAGACGACGTCGCCTTCGAAGACGGTCATCTCGACGCGGGTTGTCCCGATATCCGAAATGGGGATTTTGAAGAGATTCCTGTCCAAGACGATGAAGTCCGCCGATTTTCCCGGCTCCAGCGTTCCTTGGATGTCTTCCTTGCCGACCGCTCGTGCTCCGGCAACGGTCACTGCTTCCAAGGCCGTGGCCAGATCAACGGAGTGCGGGCCGTGTTCGAGCATTCCTTGGAGGCCCGGGAACAAATTTGGGCTCGGCAAGACGATCCAGTCGGAACCCACAGTGAGTTTCGCGTGGTGGGACAGGACGGACTTGAACCGGAATCCGTCCTGGAGGCCGAATTCCGGGATGTGCCACAGCGCCGGAGACATTTCGGCGATGACATCCAGTTCGGCGAGCCTGGGATAGTCTGCTTCGCTGATGAACCCGGCGTGTGCCAGCTCGTGACTTGGGCCTCCGGCGCCGTTCCTTTTCCGCACCTGTTCGATGGCGTTCAGGGCTGCCCGTATGGCTCCTTCACCAGCGCAGTGGATCTTGACTTGAAGACCATCAGAGTCGAACTTCGCCAGTGCTTCGATAAGTTCGCTCTGCGGGACCAGGATCTTCGACTCGTCGATCTCGTCCTCCAGCAGATCTGATTGCGTGCAGTGCGGCGGCAGTGGGGCTCCGTCCAACCAGATTTTGATGAACGAAGTATCGACGTGGGGGCTTGCCCAGGCGTGTCGGTCTGCGATCAAGGCTTCAAGCTCAGCGGCCGTTGCCATACCGAAACCTTCCTCCCGCCACACCAGGTGCGCGGCTACCCGGACCTTGASYTGCTTACGGGAGTCAAGGGTTTTGAATGCTGCCAGGGCCTGAGGTGAGGCGGATGCTTCCTGAACGGAGGTAATGCCATATTGATTGCATTGCTGCACAGCCCAGTTCACGGCATCAAGGTAGACATCCTCGGTGTAGTCCGGGATGGCGCTTTGCACCGGCCAGGTGGCTTGTTCCACCAGTTCGCCGGTGAGCTGGCCCGTCGTCGAATCTCTAAGAAATCTTCCTCCGGGCGTTTCCGGGGGCTGTCCCGATTCCAATCCGGCCAGTTCCAGCGCCCTGGCGTTGGCGAGGCCGTGGTGGATTGAGTAGTCGTAGAGGAACACCGGGGTTTCGGGGAAAGCTTCACTGAGGTGGTGATTGTCGACGCCGTGGGTGAAGTTGGCGGGCATGAACTCGCCGCCGATGATCCACTGGTTTCCGTGCCTGTCCGTGGGTCCTGAGCATTGGCAGTTCCGGAGGTCTTCGATGATTTGTTCAGCGTCGGCGCCGGGCGAAAGCCGTGCTTCGTATGTGAATTTGAGGCCACTGAACAAAAGGTGGAGGTGCGCATCGTGGATGCCGGGCATGACCATGCGCCCTTGGAGGTCCACCTGTTCGGCGCCGCCGGAAAGGTCCTGGAGATCCCGCGCGGTGCCCACCGCCCTGATGCGTCCGTCGGAAACCCATATCGCCTCGGCCCACGGCTGAGCGGTGTTCCCTGTGTAAATCTCGCCATTGAGGTAAATGGTCGACATGTCTGCTCCTGTAGGTCTGCCCGCCGTACTGGTGATGGCGGACGGCCCTGTTGTTGAAGGGATCTTGGTACCAGGTCTACTTGTTCAAGGACAAGAGTTCAGGGCGCTTCGGACCGGCCGGGTCCTGCTCGATGAATTTCCTGGCTCGGGCCTGCCAGGCGGAGCGGATGATTCGCTGGATGGACTTGTCCAGTGCCACTGCCACAACCAGCGTCAGGCCAACCAGAACCGTTTGGAGGTAGGCGGAAACACCCAGGATGACGAGCCCATTGCGCAGTACGCCCACGAACAACAGACCGGCCACGACTCCACTGATACGGCCGGTGCCACCTTCGAAGGCAATGCCGCCCAGGAGGACGACGGTCAGTGCGGTCAGTTCCATACCATTGCCCGCTGCCGGGCTGACAGCCGCCAGTTTCGCCGAAAGCATCATCCCTGCCACCGCCGAAAGCGCACCCGTGACAACGAAAACCCAGAACTTGGTGGCCTCGACGCGGACGCCCATCAGATGGGCGGCGCGGTTGTTCCCGCCGACGGCCAGGATCTGCTTGCCCTTCGCCGTTCGGTTGAGGATGTACCAAGCGGCTGYGACGGCGACGATGAGGATGGCGATTTGCAGCGGTATGAAGCCGATGGAGAATGTGCCGAGTCTGGTGAAGTCCTTAGGCAGGCCAGTCAGTGTTTTGCCGCCGCTGAGAAGGAAAGCCAGTCCGTTCCAAACGCTCAAAAAGCCGAGCGTCACGACGAATGTATTGAGGCCCAGATAAGCCACCAGGAAGCCATTGACGGCCCCGGCGAAGATTCCGAATGCCAGGCCCGCCAGCATCCCGAGAACGACGTTGCCGCTTGCGAGCAATGCGTAGCCTGCTATGACAGCTGAACAGGACGCTATGGCGCCTACAGAGAGGTCGGCGCATCCCATCATGACTACAAATGCCACAGGGAGGGCGATGATCCCCAGCTCGGCAATCTGCAGCAGGATGGTTGACCCATTGTTGAACGAGAGGAATCTGGGGTTGAGTGCGGCGAAGATGAGGGCCATAACGAGCAATGCGCCAAACACGCCGTTTTGGGCAAGAACAATCTTGATCTTTTCAATGCTCATTGGAGTTGCTTTCTATCAGAATCATGAAGGGGAATTGCGGTCCGGCTTTGGGCGCTGTCTGCTGCGAGCGTGAGGAGGCTGTCCAGCAGGTTCTCGTCAGTAAGGTCTTCCCCAGTGAGCTCACGGATCCGGCCTTGGTAGAGGACGTAGCTTCGATCACACATGCTGGCGATCTCGTCGGACTCGGCCGAGGCCACAAGGACTGTGGTTCCCTCAGCGGCGAGGCGACGAAGGGAACGGACAATATCGACTTTGGCTCCGAAGTCGACCCCTTGCATGGGTTGTGCCAGAAGCAAGAGCCGGGGCCTCTTGGGGAACATCCACCGCGCAAGCAAGTGCTTTTGCCGGTTTCCGCCGCTGAACTCCGCGATTGGTTCCTCTCCGGTGGGGCCATGGACGTTGAGTTGCTTTCGGGAATTGGCATAGAGCTGCGTTCCTGCACGGCTGGTCCACCAACCTCCGCCCAGGTTGGAAAGCCACGGAAGCAAGACGTTCATGCTGGCCGATACGGTGGGAAGCAAGCCATCTTTTTCCCGGTCGGCGGGGACATAGTGGATACCTCCCCGAAGCGCGTTTGCTGGTTTTGTTGGCTTGTAGGGGTGGCCATCCAGCAGGACCGCATCCATTGACCGGCCCACTCCGTAGAGGCTTTCGAGCAGCGAAAATTGCTCTCCGGCGGCCATTCCAAAGAGGCCTACCACTTCCCCGGCGAAACCACTGATCTTGCCATTACCGAACGGGAATTCGACGGCGACCCCTCGCGTAGCTGAGTTGGTCAGTTCTGGTTTGGAGACTCCGGGGGCCAGTGCCTGGGCTAGGTCGCGGGCGGTGATGCCGGCCGCGGGACGGTCAGCGATCAGCCGACCACCGCTCATCACGACGATCCGGTTACAGACATCGAGGATGTCCGGCAATCTATGGGAGACGTAGATGACGGAGGTTCCGGTGGCTGCAAATTCCCTGATGAGTTGGTGCAAGGCTGCCGTTTCCTGCGCCCCGAGAGCAGCTGTGGGTTCATCCAGAAGCAGGGCTTTGATCTCACCCTCGAGTACTCCCCGGGCAAGGTCTACGAGTTGCCTTTGCCCGAGGGACAGGGTGGCAACGGGGTGGTCCAGCGCAATCTTCGCCCCGACCTTTGCCAACACTTCACGGGCCGCCTTGCGCCGCACCTCGAGCCCGCCGCGTCGGCTGCGACCCAGTTCCAGGTTGTCGAAAACGCTGAGGTTCCTGGCCAGTGCCGGTTCCTGGTGCACCACTGTTACCCCAAGTTCCGCGAACTCCCGCGGAGAGCTACCCTTGGGCACTTCCACTCCATCAATGGCGAAGTAACCCCCGCTGGGTTTGACGGCGCCGGTAGCGACGTTCAGGACGGTCGATTTTCCAGCACCGTTGTGCCCAAGGAGTCCAACAATTTCCCCTGGGCGCATGGTCAGGGTGAAATCATCCACGGCCTTGGTAGCGCCGAACTCAACTGTCAGGTTCTGGAATGTCACGCGACTCGCGACGTCGTCGCTATTCGGCGTCATGACGCTCACCTCAATCGTTGAGTCGATCACTTGGACATCATGTCTGCAGCGGTGTCCTTGGTGACGTGCCGCGTGGGTACATTGATGTCGCCTGCAGGATTGCCGTCGGCCGCTGAGATCAAAAGCTTGGCGTCCGCTTCGGCCAGATCTTTCGGGGACCACACGTGGGTTTCACGCCAGATGTCGTTGCCCGTCTGGATGAGCTTGAAGACCTCATCGTTCCCGTCGGTAGCGGAGACATAGCGGTCGGGGTCAGTGGCGCTGACGCCGCTGTCGAGGACGGCCTGACGGGCGCCGAGCATCATGTCGGCACCGATGCCGAGCCAGATCTTTGTTTGCGGGTGGGCTACGAGTTGGGTCTGCGCGGCTTTGTAGCCGTCGTCCCGGGAAGATGCTTCAAGGTTGAAAATGCTCGCATTTGCACCACTGGCCTTGAGTCCTTCGGTGATTCCTTCTGCCTGTAGGCGACCGAGGTCGGCGCGCGTATCCGCCAGCAGTCCTACCTCGACTGCTTGGTTGGCGTACTTCGATTTGATCCAGTCCCCGGCCGCTTGGCCAACTTCAGCGCCTGCGCCTTTGACGTCAAGAATGAGCTGGCCGGAAGTGCCTTCCCATGAACCTGCGTATCCGATGACCGGAATGTTGGCCGATTTGGCATGGGCGGTGACAGCAACCATGGAGTCCGCTTGCACCGGGAAGCCCATGATGGCCTTCACGTCGCCGCGTTGGATCCAGCTGGTCCAGTCGTTGACCTGTGTTTGGATGGCCCAGTTAGGGTTGTCTGCCAGCAGTTCGTAGCCGGCCTTTTCCACAATGGGTTGCATCAGATCGATCTGCTGCTTCCAGATGTTTACGTCATGGGTAGGGAAACTCATGGCCACGGCACCTTTGCGCGTGGAGCCGTCCGAGCTTCCAGCACCTTCGGCGCTGGCACAGCCTGTGAGGAGCGCCGCGGAAGCCGTGACGAGGACGGCGGCTCGTGCGAATGCAGAGAATTTCATGGGAGTCCTCAGAGTCAGGAGGGATTGATGAGTGAAACGACGCCTTTCAGCGCATGACTGATGAGAACGGCGTCATGCTTTGGGGGCGCTGTGGGAGAGGTATTGAGGTTGATGGCGCAGGTGGGTCATCTACCTGTGACGACCACCACGTTGCTAAAAATATACGTTTGTCTAGTTTCGAGCGTCAAGACTTTGACTAAACAAATGGAGAGTTTCTTTCCGGGGAGAGCACACCCCGCTACTGCCGCGAGATCGGCGTTTACCGCCGTCGGCGTCGACAACGCAGCACCAACATGGCCGCGGATTTATCGCGCCCCGCGCCAAAGCGGGCTACGGTCTGTGGCGCGCGGCGGGGGCCTCGGGGCGATTGCGGGTTGGCGACACAGCGTCGAGCAATCGCCCGAGTTCAACAATGGCCTCCCGGATGGGTGCCTCGCTTCCGACAGCGAGGAACTGAAGAACCAGCCCGTTCAGGGACGCGAACACCAGGCGGGCCAATTCCTTCGGGGAGCCTTCGTTTCCATGGATTCCCCGCCCGCGCAGGCCACGCTCGATAGTTGAGATGTAGTTCTCGTAGAGGCGTTCAATCAGCGCTCTTATCTCGGGTCTCCCGCGTGCTTCCAGCACCATCCGGGCTTGGAACATCTCAATCTCGGGATCCGAAACCAGGGACGCCAGCAACTGATCGGCGAAACTTCCATCGAATCCCTCGGCCCTCGCGAGGCCGGTTTCGGTGATCGCGCGCTCCACGGCTGACTCCGTGGCTGCTGCAACAAGGCCGTCCAGCGACCCGAAATGAAGCGCCACCAGCCCATGATTCACGCCAGCGCGGGCCGCGACCGACCGGTGGGTGAGTCCCTGAATGCCTTTTTCGGCCACGATTTCTATGGCCGCGCGCACCAAGGCGTCACGTCCGGCCCCATACGCCACGGACACTACTCCATGAACAGCACAGCGGCGCCAGCGCTACCGTGCGCGGAATTGAAGGAGGGGCGGCCGGCATCGCGACCCTTGGAAGCCTCAACAAGTTCGAGCAGGCGCCCCACTTCAACCACGGCAGCCCGGATCCTGACCGGGTCACTGATGGTCAGGAACTGCAACATCAGTCCGTCGAGCGCGGCAAATATGGCCAGCGAGAAACCATCGTCAGGCGTCAGGCCACGCTCCCGAAGAGCAGCCTCAACGGTTCGCACATAGTTTGCATACAGCCGCTCCACGAGTGCTCGAACCTCGGGGTTTCTTCGCGATTCGAGCAACATTTCAAACTGGAACAGCTGCAGCTCGGGTTCGGCAGCCACGGTAGCAATGAGTGCATCCGCGAAGCCCTCGCCGAAGTCGACCAGGTGCTCCAGGCCCGTCTCCTCGATGGACCGCTGCACAGCCCATTCCATGGTTGCGGCCAGGAGGCCCTCCAGAGACCCGAAGTGATGAGTGACCAACGTGTGGTTCACCCCCGCCTTCGCCGCGACCGCGCGATACGTGACACCCTTGAGGCCCCTCTCCCCCACGACGGCGAGCACTGCCGACAAGAGTGCGTCGCGCCCGTCACCGTATGGCAAGCGTGAAGAGGTTTGAGGTTGCGTCATGCTTCGAGTCTAGCCCCAGCCGGCGCTTACCCGTGAGGCATTGACAGCCAGAACTAAACAGACGTAGAGTTTTGTTTGTGGCTTCGGTCACTTCACTTGACGTCAAAAGCTCCAGCACTTCCCTGACACGTCAGCGCACAGTCGCGCAGTTATGCAGGGCTTCCCAAACCCTTTCGCAGTAGCATCACGCCTCTGCACTCCTGAAAGAGCCAACGCATGAACCAAGATTCAGTCGAATCCTCCACCACCATCGGGTTGGAAGAGCGCGGAGACTCCGCCGCTCCGGTGCGCTTGCGGGCGAACAAGCTCGGTGTCCTGGCCATCGCCTTTTTTGCCATCGCAGCGGCCGCCCCCATGGCCGCCGTGGTGGGGGCCAGCCCAGTGCTGTTTTCTGCCAGCGGTGCCGGAACTCCCATCATTTATGTGATTGCAGCGCTGCTGGTTGCCCTGTTCTCGGTGGGCTACCTGCGCATGAGCCAACACATCACCAACGCCGGCGGCTTCGTTGCCTACATGGCCAAGGGCCTCGGGAACAAGTGGGCCACCGGTGGCGCAGGTATTGCCATTCTCACTTATCTCAGCTTGCAGGTGGGCCTGTGGTCACAGTTTGGCGCCTTTGCGCAGTTGCTCGTCGAAGGGCTGACCGGCCTCAGCGTTCCGGTCTACCTTTGGATTGCCATCCTCCTTGCTGTTGTCACCGGTTTGACGATGCGGGGCGTCGATGCCAGCCTCAAAGTCCTCGGAGTACTGATCCTCGGCGAGACGTTCGCTGTAGCGGCACTGGTGATCTCCCTGATCGCGCAAAAAGGTTTCAGCGTCTTCACTTTCGAAGGATTCACCGGATCCGCCGTGTTCGGCCCGGGCTTGGGCATCTCCCTGCTCTTTGCGTTTGCTTGCTTTACGAGCTTTGAGGCCACCGTCGYTTTTGCCGAAGAAGCCAAGGATCCCCGACGCACCATACCCCGGGCTGCCTACTTCGTCATCGCCTTTGTGGGCGTTTTCTACGCCATCTCAACATGGACCATCAGCGGCGCTATCGGTATCGACAACATCCAGACTGTCGCCACGGAGAATCCTGCCGGCATGATTTTCGACCTTGCCGACGCCAGCGCAGGCTACTGGCTGAGTGTAACCATGCAAGTTCTGGTGGTCACCAGCTTCCTGGCCATGCTGCTGGGGTTGTCGAACATGTTTTCCCGCTACTTGTTCTCGCTCGGAAGGGCCGGGGCCCTTCCAGTGCAGCTGTCCGCCGTCTCCAAGTCCGGGGCTCCCCATGTCGCAGGTTTCATTAATGGCGCCGTGGTCCTGGTCATCATCAGCGCTTTCCTGCTCTCCGGAGCAGATCCCATCACGACTGTCTTCTCGTGGTTCGTTGCCCTAGGAACTGCCGGATTCATCACGATCCTCCTCGTGACCTCCGCTGCGATCATAGTGTTCTTCGCCAAGAACCGGATGCGAGACAACCTCTGGGTGACGGTCATCGCCCCCGCACTGTCCTTCCTGGCCTTTGTCGTCATCGGCTACCTCACCTTGGACAACTACGACGCCCTCCTCGGAGGAGCAGGCGGGGTGGCCCGCTGGCTGCTTCTGGGTATCCCCGTCTTCTTCATTGCCGGACTTGCCCGCGGAACACAAAAACCGTCCATCAACTTCGCCGCTGTCATCGGCTGACAACGCGCGCGCATACCAACTGTCCGTACCAATGAAAATTCACAATAAGGAACTACACATGACCTCAACAGACATCCAGGACTACATCCCCGAAGACCAGTGGCCTCCCGTCTCGGCCATGCTTGAAGGCTTCGGAGACCAGACCCTGCCTGCCTCCCCCGCTCTCGCCGGCACCACACTGAGTATCCCCTCGGATGATGAAGCAAGTGCGACCTACCGTTTTGACGACGCAGCCACCGTCACGTGGACGGAGACCCGTGAAGGCGACGAAACCAGTGGAACGGCCACTTACAAGGCCATCGAAGCCCGCAGCGGAATCTTCATTATCGACTTCGTCCGCGGCGATGCTCTCGAGGCTGAAAACGTCACCATCATCTGGGACCACAACACCGGAGCTGTCACCTCCGGCTTGTCCTACTTCGTAGTCCCCGAGGGACGAACGCGAAGCACCACGGAATTCAATCAAGGGAACTCGAAGGGATCATCACTGCGTCACGAACGCTCCTCGGCCCTGGTGGGCAAGCGGATCTTCTACCGCTACAGCGACGTCGAAACGTACGAACACATCTACCTCAACCCCGGCACGTTCACGTGGAACTGCATTCGCGGTGGTGAGGCCGGCCTTGCAGACACCGACCGCTGCATGACCTGGGAGGTCGCTGTAGACCTCTTCATCTTCTTCTGGACCGAAAAGGTCATGTGTGTCGAGGCCGTGCTTCTGGTCGATCTGCGCGAGAATCGCTCCATTGGCCGCATGTTCGGTTGGGACGACCCCGCAAACGAACCCGTCATCCTCCCATTCAACTCCAGGCTCAGCGTCCTGAACACCACAGAATACCCGGAAGACTTCCACAAGGAATAAAGGAAACTCGGGGGTCCGCCGGCAAGCGGACCCCCGCGCTACCTGACGTAATCGAATTCCCCGAAACGGAAGAACAAATGACATCCGCCGCTGAGGACACCAGGGAGAACCAATGGACTTGCACTTGAGCGACCTTGTAGTCCTCGTGACAGGCGGCGCTTCAGGCATTGGCTTGGCCTGCGTGGAAGCAGCCCTGGCCGAAGGCGCCAATGTGGCGATCGCCGACCGCAACCCGCGGGGCGTCGAGTTGGCAGACAGCCTCAGCAGAGATGGTCACGATGTCGTCTTCACCCAGGCCGATCTCAGCATCGAACCGGACGTCCGCCAGTGCGTAAAGGAAACACTGGACCGTTTCGGCCGGATTGATGTGGTCATCGCCTGCGCCGGCGTGTCAGGGCCCGTCGGCGTCAGCACAGAAAACATCACGGTCGAACAATGGGACCAGGTCATGGCGGTCAATGTTCGAGGCAACTTCCTCCTTGCCAAGCACACGGTTCCGCATCTGCGCCAGAGCGGCGCTGCAGCCATGGTGTTCCTGGCCTCAGACTCAGCAATGGTGGCCTTTGAAGGCATGGTCCCATACACCACTTCCAAGGGCGCGCTCCTGATGCTGACCAAGGCCCTCTCGGTCGAACACCCAGGGATACGGGTTAACTGCCTGTCCCCCAGCGTCGTCGACACCCCCATGTCGCGCACCGACCTGGGCCGCCAGGACGGCTTTGTAGACGCCAACCTTCCCGTCATGCATCCCCAGCAAGTTGCAGCACATGCCCTGTTCCTGGCCTCCCCAGCCAGTGCACCGATCAACGGAACCAGCCTCTTGGCCGACCACGGGTACCTCGCGCGATCAGCCCAGCCGGTCCTTGAGTTCAGCTGAAGTCAGCCGTAATTATCACCAAACCATCCCTCAACGAGGAGAGAAAACATGAAGACCAAAGTATCCTGGCTCGATCACATCACCGCCCACAACGGACCCAGCCGCACCATCCTGGACCCTGCCACCGGCGAAACAGTCGGCGAAGCGCCCATTCATGACCTCGACTTCCTTGAGCGCACTGTCGCCGCAGCACACGCAGCGCAGCCGGCTTGGGCCGCCCTTGGGCACGAAGGCCGGTCTGAGGCCCTGCTCAAAGCCGCTGATGCTGTCGAGCGCTCCGCTGAAGAACTTGCGCAAATCCTTTCTCGGGAGCAGGGCAAGCCCCTCAACGGGCCGAATGCACGCTTCGAAGTGGGCGCTTGCGCCGCATGGCTGCGCGCAGCGGCGACCATCCCCCTCGAGCCGGAAACCGTGGTCGACGACGGCCAGACCTTTGCCCGGATGAGCTACAAGCCCATCGGCGTCGTCGCGGCAATTGGTCCGTGGAATTGGCCCATGATGATCGCCGTGTGGCAGTTCGCCCCGGCCTTGCGCATGGGAAACAGCGTGGTGGTCAAGCCCTCGGGGAACACTCCACTGTCCGTTCTGGCGCTGGTAAACGTCATCAATGAAGCTTTGCCCGAAGGCATACTTTCAGCTGTGTCGTGCGGGCGCGAAGTGGGTGGCCGGCTGACAGAGCACCCTGCCATTGGCAAGGTCATGTTCACCGGCTCCACCGCGGCCGGGCGGGCGATCATCAAATCGTCCGCCGATACCGTCAAGAGGCTGACGCTGGAACTGGGTGGAAACGATGCGGGCATCGTGCTCCCGGATGCTGACCCCAAGGCCATCGCAGAAGACCTCTTCTGGGGCGCGTTCATTAACACCGGGCAGACTTGCGCAGCCCTGAAGCGACTGTACGTTCACGAGGACATCTACGATGCCGTGTGCGAGGAACTGACCAAGGTCGCCGCCTCGATGCCTATGGGCAACGGCCTGGACGAAAACAGCGTCCTGGGTCCCCTGCAGAACAAGTCCCAGTACGACATCGTGACAAACCTCGTCAATGCCGCCAAGGAGTCCGGCGCCCGGGTCCTGCTGGGAGGCAACCCCGATACAAGCCAGCCCGGCTACTTCTACCCCACGACTTTGGTGGCCGACATCGACAACGACAACCCGCTGGTCGCAGAAGAACAGTTCGGTCCGGCGCTCCCGATCATCAAGTACAGCACCGTTGACGAGGCCGTCGCCAAGGCGAACGGGCTCGACGTCGGGCTCGGCGCCTCAGTCTGGAGCAGCGACATCGAAGCAGCCCGCGAAGTGGCGGCCCGAATCGAAGCAGGCACGGTGTGGATCAACAAGCACGGCACCGTTGACCCGCGGATTCCTTTCGGCGGAGCGAAGCAGTCCGGCTACGGTCTCGAGTTCGGCGTCGAGGGCCTGAAGGCCTTGGGAGTGCCCCAGGTCATCAACGGCTAAACCCTTTAGAACGGGTGATACCCGGTCGCCTATACGCGCGGGTATCACCCGTTGTTCTGCCTCAGCTTTCGCCCAGCAATGCAAGGAGTCACCATGAGCAGTCCTCCAGTAGCCATCATCACCGGCGGAGGCTCGGGAATCGGCGGCGCTACTGCCGCCCGGCTCCGTGCCGAAGGATGGGAAGTCGTCATTTCCGGCCGTCGTCCCGAACCTTTGCAGCTGATTGCCGAGCAAACGGGGGCCGTCCCGGTAGTAGCCGATACCTACTCCCAACCCGACGTCACAAAGCTGGTCGAATCAACTTTTGAACGGTTCGGCTCAGTGAACGGTCTGGTCCTGAACGCGGGGATTGTCCGCCCGGGATCCGTGGGAGAACTTGCAGATGATGACTGGGACGACATGATGAGGACAAACCTCACCGGCCCCTTCCGGCTGGTCCGGGAAGCACTGCCTCATCTCCTTGCTTCCCAGGGAGCTATCGTGGGCGTCGCCTCTGCCGCCGCGCTGAGGGCAACGGAAGCAATAGCCGGGTACTGCGCATCCAAAGCCGGACTGACGATGCTCATGCAGTCCATAGCCGTGGACTACGGACCTCGGGGCCTCCGCGCCAACGCTGTATGCCCGGGCTGGACGCGGACCGAGATGGCGGACGTGGAAATGCAGGAATACGGGGCGGACCTGGGATTAGGCCCGGAAGAGGCCTACCGGACAGCGACGTCTTTCGTACCTGCCCGCAGACCCGCCCAAGCAAGCGAGGTGGCCGACGTTATCTCCTGGCTGCTTTCGAATAAAGCCTCCTACATCAATGCAGCAGTCATACCCGTGGATGGCGGAATGGTGTCAGTCGATCCCGGAAGCCTTGGATTCAGCGCCATGACGACGGCGGCATTGACAAGCAAAGCCACCATGCAGCCCTGAGAAGGGACTATCCGGACTCGCCCGCAGCTGCTGCCACCTGTCCTCCGAGCGAATTCCAGAGGTACCGGATGGCAGCCTCCACGCCGGCTGGGTTGCCACCGGCGAGCAACTGCAGCACTAGGCCGTCCAAGGCAGCAAAAGTAGCCTGCGCCGCTCCTTTGTCGTCACCGAGCCCCGCCTTCCTTAACCCCTCGGAAAGTGCTTCGACGTAGCTCTCATAGAGCTGTCCCACCGCTTGGGCCAGTTCAGGTCGCCTCCGGGCCTCAAGAATCATCTCGTACTGAAAAATCTGCATGTCCGGGTCTGCGCCGATGAGGGCCATGATGCTTGCACAAAACTCGTCTTCCGTCGATGGAAGTTCCCCCAGCTTGGAGAGACCGATCGACTGCCTGACGGACCAGTCCAGCGCCGCTTCGATGAGAGCATCCCTTGTTCCGAAGTGGTGCACCACCAAGGTGTTATTGACCCCTGCCAGCTCGGCCACCGCGCGAAAGGTCAAACCCCGAAGCCCTTTCCGGGCAACCACGTGCACGGTCGCGGCCAATAGTGCGTCGCGGCCTGTGCCGTACCCGGTGTGCTTCGTAGCAATCATGAACCAGATTCTAACGGTTGCTGTTGGGCTATTGACATGAAAACTATGCATCTGCTTAGCTGTGATAAGCCACACAACTAAGCGGATGCTTAGTTCATTTCAAGGAGGAAACCATGACTTCTACCCCAGCAACCGGATTCACCGTTCACGACGCCTACGATGCGACGAAGTTCGAACCCTTTGAGCTTGGCCAGGTTCAGTGGGTCCGTCGCCCGGGTGACGGCAACCGGCCCGCTCTCTCGGCCGGATTCTGGCAGGTGACCACCACGGAGGCACCCGAGCCTTTCGATCTGCTGATCCACGCCGACGAGACCATCCACATCATCGAAGGACACCTGCGCATCGAAGTCGAAGGTGGCGAAAGCTTCGACCTGCGCCCCGGCTCGGYCGCATCCTTTAACAAGGGTGCCCAGACCAGGTGGACTGTTCTCGAAGACACCACCGAGTTCTTCGTTTACTCCTGAGCACACAGAGAACAGGGCTCCACCGTGTCCAACACCAACTCCCAAACCCAACACTCCGACGTCGTCATTATTGGCGCCGGGTTTGCCGGACTGACCGCCGCCCGGGAACTCCGCCAGGCAGGGCTGTCAGTCACGGTCCTAGAAGCACTCGACCGGATTGGCGGCCGGACCTGGCTGGATCGGCGCATGGGCGTCGACCTGGAAATCGGCGGCACCTGGGTCCACTGGACCCAACCGTACGTCTGGGCCGAAATGAAGCGTTATGGCATCGGCACGGTCCAAAGCCCCGTCCCCGGGACCGCCTACTGGTACGCAGCCGGCAAACGATACCAAGGAAATCCCGAAGAACTGCTGGCACTCCTCGATGGACCCAACCGCAAGCTTACTGAGAGCTCCCGCGAGTATTTCCCGCAACCATTCGCCCCCTTCACCAATCCCGCGATCTCAGCCATCGACGACATCCCGCTCCCCAAGAAGATCGCCCAACTCAACCTCAGCGATCAAGAGCAAGATGTTCTCGAGTCCTTTTGGACCCTAAACTTCAACGGTCCCCTTGACGACGCCGCGCTAACCCAGGCCTTGCGCTGGGTCGCGCTGACCAACGGTGACTGGATGGTGACTTTCGAAGCGTGCGCCACCTACAAGATCGTCGGCGGAACCAAGACCCTGATCGACCACATCGCCGCAGGTACTGAGGTGCGCTTTGGAAACACCGTCACTGCGATCGAGCACGGCCCTGGCGGCGCTACGGTTCGCACTACCGACGGCAAGAAATTCCGCGCTGGCAATGTCGTCTGCACCATCCCATTGGGAAGCTTGGGGACGGTCGCTTTCAACCCCGTTCTTCCCGCAGCGGGCCAGCAGGCGATCAACGTTGGCCAAATATCGCAGGGGGTCAAGGCATGGATCACCGTCAAAAGTGAGGTTACACCGTTCGTTTCCCTTGGCTCGGCCAGCTGGCCGCTGAACTTCGTCCAGACCGAATACCATCACGACGGGAACACCATCCTTGTGGCTTTCGGTCCGGAAGCCTCCCGATTGGATGCCACGTCACGCGATGAAGTTCAAGCAGCCATCGACCTGCTCATTCCCGGCTTGGAAGTCCTGGACGTTGCCAGCCATGACTGGACCAACGACCCCCTGGCCGGAGAGACGTGGCCCATGCACCGGACCGGCTTCCTCACCGAATCCCTTCCCGCCCTTCAGCAGCTCCAAGGCAGTCTCCGGATCGCCGGGGCTGACTACGCGAATGGATGGGGCGGCTTCATAGACGGCGCTATCGAGAGCGGGTTGGAAGCGGCCCGAGGCATCATTCAAGCCTCCCGGGGCCCTTCATAATCAGGACAACATCTCTGAACCCGAAAAGAGCCCCGGAGGCTGAGTCCACCTCCGGGGCGCTTCCGCCGTAAATCGGTACTGCCGCAAATGGCGGGAAGCCCTGTTGGCTGCAACCATGTTCGTTGTCGCGCGCAAACGTCTCAGGGGTGCGACTTTCCGGGCGGTCGCCGACCAGGCTGGTGTCAACAACTCTCTTGTTGCCCATCATTTCGGCACGTGCGATGCGTTCATACAGGCTGCCTTGCAATGGTCGGTCCAGCAATCCATCGGTATGTCGCAGCTGTAAGCACTCCCGGGAACGGAAGAAGAGTTCTGCCAGAGCATCCTGGCGTTGATAGCCGAGAACTCGGATCTGCAAATTTTTCAGTACGAGATGATCCTTGAGGCACGTCGCAGACCCGAGCTTGGCGTGTCCGTACGGAAGCTTTACTCCAGCTACGTCTCCGCACCTTCGGACGGGCTGCGCCGGATCGGAGTCGATACAGGGGCCGGTACTGCGGGAGGCAGTCTTCGCGGCCCTGGATGGGCTGGTCCTCCAGCATCTTGCCGGGGTGGATCCCTCGGGAGTTGAGAAAGCGATCCGATACCTCTGGGCATCCCTGGGCAGCAACGTCCGCGAGCCGGTCCCCAACGCCTGACACCATCCATCAGAGCCCTACCCGCGACGGACACACTGGACCTATTTCCGCGTCGACACCACCTGTCAGGTCAAGCGCCAGATCTTGAAATCGCCGGCGTTCAGAATTTGCCGGTCTCCACTGGACTGCCTCCGCACCCAGAGCACACCCAGCTCCGGAGCTGTTTCCTCCACGCGCAGCGGGTCCTGGACATAGGGATCGTCCGCGATGGCCACCATTTCACCGGCCTTCAGAACAGACCAATCCTTCACTTCAACTGCATGCTTGCTCTGTTTCATGGGGTTCCTCGCTTCCTGGTGGACTGGACTGCTGTGACTGCAATGGCTCTTACGGCGGGAATCTCCCTTTGCCGAGTGAGCGGCACGGCGGGTGTGCGGCCCGCCGTGCCGTCCGGGTGTTCATTTAGCCGTTGATGACCTGGGGAACGCCGAGRGCTTTGAGGCCYTCGRCGCCGAAYTCCAGRCCGTAGCCGGACTGCTTSGCACCACCGAACGGGATGCGKGGGTCTACGGCGCCGTGCTTGTTGATCCAYACRGTGCCGGCCTGGATCCGTGAGGCGACTTCCCGGGCSGCRYCCARGTCSGAKGACCAGACKGAGGCGCCCAGTCCGACGTCGAGCGCGTTCGCCTTGGCGACGGCCTCGTCAACGGTGCTGTACTTGATGATCGGCAGCGCGGGTCCGAACTGTTCTTCAGCCACCAGCGGGTTGTCGTTATCGATGTCCGCCACCAGGGTGGTCGGGTA